>NZ_JASCPO010000189.1:0-11482 GCF_029960145.1 Pseudomonas sp. PS01299
GGCTTGCTCGCGAAGGGGTCGGCACTGCCACTATCTTCATGGCTGACCCACCGCTTTCGCGAGCAAGCCCGCTCCCACAATGGCCTGTGGTCACTCTGGGGAGGGGGTTATCCGGCAGCTTTTGCGGTTGCGGATTTGCTCTTCCGTTGGCCGTTCGCGGACGAATTCGAAACGCGGTTCACCTTCGCTGTAATGCACTAGCCAGCCCCATTCCAGCTCGGTTTCATCCTGCCCTGGGCTGGGTGGCTGGGCCCACCACGGTTCTTTGCTGAGGATCTCGCGCATGGCGACCTCCGGTTCGATGGCAATCCTTGAACTATAGCCGGGTGTCGCCAGTCGTCAGAGGAGCCTGTGTAGAATCGGCTGATCGACGAGCGAAGGAGCAGGGCCATGACCGATGATGCGCGCAGGGATGAACCGTTCAAGCGACTGTTTTTTGCCCTCGACTGCCCGCCACCGCAACGCAAGGCCATTGCCCAGTGGCGCGGCGAGCTGGGGTTGCGCACCGGCAAAGCGGTGCCGGCGGATAACTTTCACCTGACGCTGCTGTTCCTCGGTGCCGTACCGCTGGCGCAGATCAATGAAGTTTGCGAGGCCGCCGGCAAGGTGCGCACGCCGGGTGAACCATTGAAGATCGTGCTGGATCGTCTGCAGGTCTGGCATCGGGCCGGAATTCTGTCGCTGGCGCCGGAGCAGGCGCCGCCGGCGCTGTTGCGTCTGGTGTATGCGCTGGAGCAGGCGATGCTGCCGTTCGGCTTCGAAGAATCACCACGCGAGTTTCGCCCGCACCTGACCCTGGCCCGTGACTATCGAACAGAGGCGCCGGAGGCCACTACGCCGCCGGAGTTTTTCCTGCGCGCCGAGCGCTTTGCCTTGTTCGAATCGCACAAGGGTCGCTATCGAATCCTGCAGGATTGGCCATTGAATTGAGCGCAGAAAAAAAGGCGCCCGAGGGCGCCTGAAATTCACCTGAGCCGAGGGAGCCAGGTGAGGCCGTTCATTGCAGGGTGCAGCGGTGGTAAGGCGCTGCGTGAACGGAAAACCGTAAACTTTCAAGCTGACACCTATCTCCTGTGGGAGTGGGCTTGCTCACGAAGGCGTCAGGTCAGTCAATTCATCTGTGCCTGACACTGCGCTTTCGCGAGCAAGCCCGCTCCCACAGGGTTATTCGGTTATTTACCGAGCTTCACCCGGGTCCAGCCGCGGGTCATGATCCGCTGGGTGGCAATCGGCTGATCCGGCACCGCATACAACGTCGCCATTACCGCCTGCGATGGATACGAACCCGGATCGTTGCGGATCGCTTCGTCCACCAGTGGCGTCGCCGCCGAGTTGGCGTTGCTGTAGCCGTTGCTGTTGGTGATCTCGGCGATGATGTCCGGACGCATCAGGAAGTTCATGAACAGGTAGGCGTTCTCTACGTTGGCGGCATCGCGCGGAATGGCGACCATGTCGTAGAAACTGCCGGCACCTTCCTTCGGAATGCTGTAGTCGATCTGCACCTTGTTGCCGGCTTCCACCGCGCGGGCCTTGGCCTGCAGCACGTCACCGGAGTAACCGACCGCCACGCAGATATTGCCGTTGGCCAGGTCCGAGATGTACTTCGAGGAATGGAAGTACGCCACGTACGGGCGGATCTTCATGAACAGCGCTTCGGCTTCGAGAATGTGCGCCTTGTCCTTGTCGTTCACCGGGTAGCCCAGATAGTGCAGGGCGGCCGGGATCATTTCGGTCGGCGAATCGAGGAAGCTGATGCCGCAGGCTTTCAGCTTCTCGGCGTTTTCCGGCTTGAACAGCAAGTCCCAGGAGTTGGTCGGGGCCTTGGCGCCGAGCACCTCCTTGACCTTGTCCGGGTTGTAGCCGATGCCGATCGAGCCCCACATGTACGGGAACGCATGGGCGTTGTCCGGATCACTGGCGGAGGCGTTTTTCAGCAGCACCGGGTTGAGATTTTTCCAGTTCGACAGCTTCGATTTGTCGAGCGGCTGATAGACCCCGGCCTTGATCTGCTTGGCCAGGAAACTGTTGGACGGCACGACAATGTCGTAACCGGATTTGCCCGCCAGCAAACGCGCCTCAAGGGTCTCGTTGCTGTCGAACACGTCGTAGGTCACCTGGATACCGGTCTCGTCTTCGAACTTCTTGACGGTGTCCGGCGCGATGTAATCGGACCAGTTGTAAACACGCAGCACCTTGTCGTTGGCCTGGACGCCCGTGGCGATTGCGCCCATTAAGGACAGTGTCAGCAGAGTCCTGCCAAACATTTTCATCGGTGAAACTCCATTCTTTTTATTCAAAAACACAAACCGGGTGTACGTAAAACCTGTGGCGAGGGAGCTTGCTGTGGTGAGGGGATTTATCCCCGATGGGTCGCGAAGCGGCCCCAAGCCAGGCACTTGCGGTGTAACAGGGACACCGCATGCAATGGTTTGGCGACTGCTTCGCAGCCGATCGGGGATGAATCCCCTCACCACAGTGTTCATCGGTGTTGCTTAGGCGGTGGCTGCGCGCTGAGGCTGCCACGCCTCATTCGCCGTCTGATCCATCGCTTCCTGAATCGCACGCTTGCGGTTGGCTTCTGCCTTGCGGCCGAAGTACCAGACCAGGAAGGTCACCAGCGACACCGCGAGCAGAATCAGGCTGGCCACGGCGTTGATCTCAGGCTTCACGCCCAGACGCACCGCCGAGAACACTTCCATCGGCAGCGTGGTCGAACCCGGGCCGGAGACGAAGCTCGCCAGCACCAGGTCATCCAGCGACAGGGCGAACGACATCATTCCGCCCGCTGCCAGCGACGGCGCGATCATTGGAATGGTGATCAGGAAAAACACCTTGAACGGCTTGGCCCCCAGATCCATCGCGGCTTCTTCGATCGACAGATCCAGTTCACGCAGGCGGGCGGAGACTACCACCGCCACATAGGCGGCACAAAACGTGGTGTGGGCGATCCAGATCGTGACGATGCCACGCTCCTGCGGCCAGCCGATCAACTGCGCCATGGCCACGAACAGCAGCAACAGCGACAGACCGGTGATCACCTCAGGCATCACCAGTGGCGCGGTGACCAGACCGCCAAACAGCGTGCGACCCTTGAAGCGCGTCACTCGTGTAAGAACGAAGGCGGCGAGAGTGCCCAACGCCACTGCAGCAATCGCGGTGTAGCAGGCGATTTCCAGCGAGCGCACCACCGAGCCCATCAGTTGCGTGTTGTCGAGCAGGCCGACGTACCACTTCACCGACCAGCCGCCCCACACCGTCACCAGTTTCGAGGCGTTGAACGAGTAGATCACCAGAATCAGCATCGGCAGATAAATGAACATCAGGCCGAAGATCAACATGAACTTGGAAAAACCGAAGCGTTTCATCCCCGTGCCTCCATCTCTTTGGCCTGGCTGCGGTTGAACAGCAGAATCGGCACAATCAGGATCAACAGCATCACCACCGCCAGCGCAGACGCCACCGGCCAGTCGCGGTTATTGAAGAACTCTTGCCACAGCACGCGACCGATCATCAGCGTCTCCGGGCCACCCAGCAGTTCCGGGATCACGAACTCACCGACCACCGGAATAAACACCAGCATGCAGCCGGCAATAATCCCGTTCTTGGCCAGCGGCACGGTGATTTTCCAGAAGTTGTTGAAGTTGCTCGACCCCAGATCCGACGCGGCTTCCAACAGGCTGCCGTCGTGCTTCACCAGGTTGGCGTACAGCGGCAGCACCATGAATGGCAGATAGGCGTAGACCACGCCGATATACACCGCGGTGTTGGTGTTGAGGATCTCGATCGGGTGATCGGTGAGCCCGGTCCACATCAGAAACGCGTTGAGCAGACCGTTGTTGCTGAGGATGCCCATCCACGCGTAAACACGGATCAGGATCGCGGTCCAGGTCGGCATCATGATCAACAGCAGCAGGACGTTTTGCGCTTCCTTGCTCGCCTTGGTGATTGCGTAGGCCATCGGGAAACCGATCACCAGGCACATCAGCGTGCTCAGCGCCGCGACCTTCAGCGAACCGAGGTAGGCCGACAGGTACAGCTCGTCTTCGCCGAGCATGGTGTAGTTGCCGATGTTGAGCATCAGTTGGAATTTCTGTTCGGCGTAGGTGTAGATCTCCGAGTACGGCGGGATCGACAGCGCGGCTTCCGAGAAGCTGATCTTCATCACCAGGAAGAACGGCAGCATGAAGAACAGGAACAGCCAGATGAACGGGATGCCGATGACGAACTTTCGCCCGCTGGGCACCAGGCGCAGGAATTGCTGATTGAAGGTTCTCATGAGCGCAGTACCACGCCGCTATCGTCTTCCCACCAGACGTAGACCTTGTCGTCCCAGGTCGGACGCGCGCCACGGCGTTCGGCGTTGGCCATGAACGACTGGACGATCTTGCCGCCCGGCAGTTCGACGTAGAACACCGAGTGGCCGCCGAGGTAGGCGATGTCATGCACTTTGCCTTCGGACCAGTTGTAGCGGGTCTCTGGCTTGAGGGTGCTGACGAGCATTTTTTCCGGGCGGATCGCGTAGGTGATCGACTTGTCCTGCACCGACGTGCTGACGCCGTGGCCGACGTAGATCTTCTGCTGCAGGTCCGGGCTGTGGATGATCGCGTGACCTTCAAGGTCTTCCACCACGGTGCCGTCGAAGGCGTTCACGTTACCGATGAATTCGCAGACCATGCGGCTGACCGGTGCTTCATAGATGTCGACCGGGCTGCCGATCTGGGCGATCCAGCCCAGATGCATGATCGCGATGCGCTCGGCCATGGTCATGGCTTCTTCCTGGTCGTGGGTCACCATCACGCAGGTCACGCCGACGCGCTCGATGATCTCGACCAGTTCCAGTTGCATCTGCGAACGCAGTTTTTTATCCAGCGCGCCCATCGGTTCGTCGAGCAGCAACAGCTTTGGACGTTTAGCGAGGGAGCGGGCAAGGGCGACGCGCTGGCGCTGACCGCCGGACAACTGATGGGGTTTGCGTTTGGCGTATTGGGTCATGTGCACCAGGCGCAGCATCTCTTCGACACGGGCATCGATTTCGCTGGCCGGCAAACGGTCCTGCTTGAGGCCGAAGGCGATGTTCTGCGCCACAGTCATGTGCGGGAACAGCGCGTAGGACTGGAACATCATGTTGATCGGCCGCTCGTATGGCGGCATGTCGGTGATGTCCACGCCGTCGAGCAGAATCCGCCCTTCGGTCGGCCGCTCGAAACCGGCGAGCATGCGCAGCAGGGTCGATTTGCCCGAACCGGAGCCACCGAGCAGGGCGAAGATTTCGCCCTGATGGATCTCCAGGGACACATCGTCCACTGCCGTGGTTTCGTCGAACTTCTTGGTGACACGATCGACTTTCACCAGAACCTTTTTCGGTTGCTGGTGGCCTTCAAGTGCCTTCCGGTAAGTGCTGGAGGCGTTTGCCATGTGAAACTCCCAACAGGTTTCGTTCGCTCGGCCAACGTGGCCGGGCTTAAGTGGATTGCAAGCCTGTAAGCGCAATTTCAGTCATTACATATCCCCTGTAGGAGTGAGCCTGCTCGCGATGAGGCCATGTCAGTCGACATCTCTGTTGACTGGTCTATTGCTATCGCGAGCAGGCTCACTCCTACAGGGGGAATTGCGCATGCTTAACTGACCTTGCGCTGCCGAGGGCTTGTTCGGCGCCGCCGTCCTGGCTGCCTGGGTCGTACTTGTTGTTATTACGGTTTGTTGTTTTCACGGATGACGGATGCGCACACGCGCAACCGCCGACCCCGTGGGGGCAGTAAACAGTTTTGAAATCCTGGGTGGTGTCAGCGCTGGCTGCGACGCGTCGCCCGTTGCCGGCAAGCCTCACCGAACGCCTGGAAAATCTTCAGGTAGTTCGGGTTGTCCAGTACCTGCCATTCCGGGTGCCATTGCACGCCGAGGGCGAAGGTCGGGCTGTGCTCGACCGAGATCGCCTCGATCAGGCCATCCGGCGCCACCGCTTCGGCACGCAGGCCGGGCGCGAGGCGGTCGATGCCCTGGCTGTGAATCGAGTTGACCTGGAACTCGCCCGGCAACGCCAGCGCTTCGAACACACCGCCCGCCAGCACGCTCACGGCATGCGCCGGTGCGTACTGCACGGCCACGTCCGGGCTGTCTGCTTCACGGTGATCGAGCATGCCCGGCAGCTCATGCACTTTCTGGTGCAGGCTGCCGCCGAACGCCACGTTCATTTCCTGGAAGCCACGGCAAATGCCGAGTACCGGAACGCCCGCCGCAATGGCTGCACGCAATAAAGGAAGGGTAGTGGCGTCCCGCGCCGGATCGTGATCCGTACCGGGTTCGCTGGCCGGGCCTTGATAGTGGAAGGGCTCCACGTTCGAGGGTGAGCCGGTCAGCAACAGACCGTCGAGCTGACCGAGCAGGTCTTCGATTTCAGTCAGTTTGCCAAGGGAAGGAATGACCACTGGAAGACCCTGAGCGCCAACGCTGACAGCACGTACGTACTTGTCGCCGCTGATGTGATAGGGGTGCAGGCCAATCTGTTTGACGCACGCAGTAACGCCGATCAATGGCTTGAATGCCATTTTTATTCACCTCGAAGTTTGACACTTGAACGAGCTTTTCCGGAGCTTAGCCTCGTTGATTTTAATTAACAACTGCCATGTAAAAAATTCTAAACGCCGTTCATCCAATCTTCATGATTCCAGGCCTTGCGGCGCCTGCATTGGCACGTGAGTGTTAAAAAAAGCCCGAAAAATAAACGCTGAACGGCCAGGTGTTCGCTATTGACTTCACTTTGCCTTTCGGATTGACTGGCTCGGCGAAACAGCGGTGAACATAATAATTAACAGCTAAATAGGTGCATCATGTCGGTCCCTCTGCGTGCCGTTCAACTCAACGAAGCAAACGCATTCCTTAAGAAACATCCTGAGGTTTTGTACGTCGACCTTCTGATTGCAGACATGAACGGTGTGGTGCGCGGCAAGCGCATCGAGCGCACCAGTCTTCACAAGGTTTACGAGAAAGGCATCAACCTGCCGGCCTCGCTCTTCGCCCTCGACATCAATGGCTCCACCGTGGAAAGCACCGGCCTGGGCCTGGACATCGGCGACGCCGACCGCATCTGCTACCCGATCCCGGGCACCCTGAGCATCGAGCCGTGGCAGAAGCGCCCAACCGCACAGTTGCTGATGACCATGCACGAGATCGAGGGCGAGCCGTTCTTCGCCGACCCGCGTGAAGTGCTGGCCAACGTGGTGCGCAAGTTCGATGAACTGGGCCTGACCATCTGCGCCGCGTTCGAACTGGAGTTCTACCTGATCGACCAGGACAACGTGAACGGCCGTCCGCAGTCGCCACGTTCGCCGGTCTCCGGCAAGCGCCCGGTGTCGACTCAGGTGTATCTGATCGACGACCTCGACGAATACGTCGACTGCCTCCAGGACATTCTGGAAGGCGCGAAAGAGCAGGGCATTCCGGCTGACGCCATCGTCAAGGAAAGCGCCCCGGCGCAATTCGAAGTCAACCTGCATCACGTCTCCGACCCGATCAAGGCCTGCGACTACGCGGTGCTGCTCAAGCGTCTGGTGAAGAACATCGCCTACGACCACGAGATGGACACCACCTTCATGGCCAAGCCGTATCCGGGCCAGGCGGGCAATGGTCTGCACGTGCACATTTCGATCCTGGACAAAGAAGGCAACAACATCTTCGCCAGCGAGGATCCCGAGCAGAACGCCGCGCTGCGACATGCGATCGGCGGTGTGCTGGAGACCCTGCCTGCGCAAATGGCCTTCCTCTGCCCGAACGTCAACTCTTACCGCCGTTTTGGTGCGCAGTTCTACGTGCCGAACTCGCCGAGCTGGGGCATCGACAACCGCACTGTTGCAGTCCGTGTGCCAACCGGTTCGGCCGACGCCGTGCGCATCGAGCATCGCGTGGCCGGTGCCGACGCCAACCCGTACCTGCTGATGGCTTCGGTACTGGCCGGTATTCACCACGGCCTGACCAACCAGATCGAGCCGGGCGCGCCGGTTGAAGGCAACAGCTACGAGCAGAACGAACAGAGCCTGCCGAACAACCTGCGCGACGCACTGCGCGAGCTGGACGACAGCGAAGTCATGGCCAAGTACATCGACCCGATGTACATCGACGTGTTCGTCGCGTGCAAGGAAAGCGAGCTGGCCGAGTTCGAGAACTCGATTTCCGACCTTGAGTACAACTGGTATCTGCATACGGTGTGATGGTTTCGGCCCTCAAAAGCCAAGAGCTCCTCACCCTAACCCTCTCCCGGAGGGAGAGGGGACTGACCGGGGATGCTTGGGAAATCCTGCGACCTGAACCTGCTTTACCGAATCCATAATCGACTCGGTCATTCAGGTCGGCGCAACTCCCGAGACAACTCGGTCGGTCCCCTCTACCTCTGGGAGAGGGCTAGGGTGAGGGCAGCTATCTCAAGCCAGACACGACACCCCCAATTCCCCCTTGTCGAGCCACAATAATGACAACCACACGCAACGACTGGGAACAACGCTTCCAGTCCCTGACCATCGAATCCCGCGCGTTCATCAACGGTGAATATCGCCCGGCGATCAGCGGCGCCACCTTCGAATGCCTGAGCCCCGTCGACGGCCGTTTTCTCGCCTCCGTGGCCAGCACCGATGAAGCCGATGCCAACCTCGCCGTCGAAGTCGCCCGTCAGTCGTTCAACTCCGGCGTGTGGGCCAACAAAGCCCCGGCCGAGCGCAAACGCATCCTGATCCGCTTCGCCGATCTGATCCTGCAACACCAGGAAGAACTGGCGCTGCTGGAAACCCTCGACATGGGTAAACCGATCAGCGACTCGATGAGCATCGACATCCCGGCGACCGCCAATGCGATCCGCTGGAGCGCCGAGGCCATCGACAAGATCTACGATGAAGTTGCCGCCACGCCGCACGATCAACTCGGTCTGGTGACCCGCGAGCCATCCGGCGTAGTCGCCGCGATCGTGCCGTGGAACTTCCCGCTGATCATGGCCAGCTGGAAATTCGCCCCGGCCCTGGCCGCGGGCAACTCGTTCATTCTCAAGCCTTCGGAAAAGTCGCCACTGACCGCGATCCGCATCGCGCAACTGGCACTGGACGCGGGCATCCCGAAAGGCGTGTTTAACGTGTTGCCGGGCTTCGGCCACACCGTCGGCAAGGCGCTGGCGCTGCACATGGACGTCGACGTGCTGGCCTTCACCGGCTCCACGGCGATTGCCAAACAACTGATGATTTATGCCGGCCAGAGCAACATGAAACGCGTCTGGCTCGAAGCCGGTGGCAAGAGCCCGAACGTGGTGTTTGCCGACGCTCCGGACTTGCGCGCGGCCGCCCAGGCTGCGGCCGGTGCGATCGCCTTCAACCAGGGCGAAGTGTGCACTGCCGGTTCGCGCCTGTTGGTCGAGCGTTCGATCCGCGAGCAATTCATCCCGCTGCTGGTGGAAGCGCTGCAAGCGTGGAAACCGGGGCACGCACTGGATCCTGCGACCACCGTCGGCGCGGTGGTTGATCAGCGTCAACTGGACAACGTGCTGCGCTACATCAGCATCGGTCGCGAGCAGGGCGCCGAGTTGATCGCCGGCGGCCAGCGCGCCCTCGAAGAAACCGGTGGCCTCTACGTGCAACCGGCGATCTTCGATGGCGTGACCAATGCGATGACCATCGCTCGCGAAGAAATCTTCGGCCCGGTGCTGTCGCTGATCACCTTCGACACCGTTGAAGAAGCGCTGCAGATCGCCAACGACAGCATCTTCGGCCTCGCTGCCGGTGTCTGGACCAGCAACCTGAGCAAGGCGCACACCTTCGCTCGTGGCCTGCGGGCCGGCAGCGTCTGGGTCAACCAGTACGACGGCGGCGACATGACCGCGCCGTTCGGTGGTTTCAAACAATCGGGCAACGGTCGCGACAAATCGCTGCACGCGTTCGACAAGTACACCGAGCTGAAAGCGACCTGGATCAAGCTCTGATTTTCTACAGCGGTGGTCGCCTTTGATGGGCGACCTTCGGAGAACAATAAAATGAAGCAACAACACGTTAACAGCTACTACGCCGCCACCCGCAACGAAGTCATCGACTTCCCGACCCTTGAAGAGTCGGTCGAGTGCGACGTCTGCATCATCGGCGCCGGCTACACCGGCCTGTCCTCGGCGCTGTTCCTCACCGAGGCCGGCTATAAAGTCACGGTGCTGGAGGCGGCGAAAGTCGGCTACGGCGCCAGCGGTCGCAATGGCGGGCAACTGGTCAACTCCTACAGTCGCGACGTCGATGTGATCGAAGAACGCTACGGCGACAAGACCGCGGAAATCCTCGGCAGCATGATCTTCGAAGGCGCCGACATCATCCGTTCGCGGATCAAGGACTACGACATCAAATGCGACTACCGCCCGGGCGGCATTTTCGCAGCGATGAACAAGAAACAGCTCAACGGCCTGGCCGAGCAGAAGCGCAGTTGGGAACGTTACGGCAACAAGAACCTGAAGATGCTCGATGCCGCTGACATCCGTCGCGAAATCGGCTCCGACGCCTACGTCGGCGGCCTGCTGGACATGCAGGGCGGTCACGTGCATCCGCTGAACCTCGCTCTCGGTGAAGCCGCGGCCATCGTGCGTCTGGGCGGCAAAATCTACGAGCAGTCGGCAGCCGTGGAGATCAAGTACGGCGAGCCGAACGTCGTGCGTACTGCCAAAGGCCAGGTGCGCGCCAAGTACCTGCTGATCGCCGGCAACGCCTATCTGCCGCAAGGTCTGGACAACCGCGTGACCGCGAAAAGCATGCCGTGCGGCTCGCAGATCGTCGTCACCGAACCGCTGACCGAGAAGCAGGCGCGCAGCCTGATCACCAACAACTATTGCGTCGAAGACTGCAACTATCTGCTGGATTACTACCGCCTGACGGCCGATAACCGTCTGCTGTACGGCGGCGGCGTGGTCTACGGCGCCCGGGAACCGGACGACATCGAACAGCTGATCCGCCCGAAGATCCTCAAGACCTTCCCGCAGCTCAAGGACGTGAAAATCGACTACCGCTGGACCGGCAACTTCCTGCTGACCATGTCACGCATGCCGCAATTCGGCCGCATCGAGAAAAACGCCTACTACATGCAGGGCTACAGCGGCCACGGCGTCACCTGCTCGCACCTGGCCGGCAAACTGATCTCGGAAATGATCCGTGGCGACGCCGAACGCTTCGACGCCTTCGCCTCGCTGCCGCACATGCCAATGATCGGCGGCCGCACCTTCTCCGCCCCATTGACCGCCCTCGGCGCCGTCTACTACTCGCTGCGCGACCGCTTCGGCATCTAAGTTACCTCCCCGGCGGCGGTCCCCAAGACCCCGCCGGTTTTTAATACTGTAGCAACACCGCCGATGGCGGCCTGACAACCGCTACCAAGCTAAATGACACAAAACAGATCCAACTGTGGGAGCGGGCTTGCTCGCGAAGGGGCCAGTTCAGCCAACGCACATGTTGTCTGACACAGCGCTTTCGCGAGCAAGCCC
>NZ_JASCPO010000018.1:0-50700 GCF_029960145.1 Pseudomonas sp. PS01299
CGAATGCGCTGCATCAGTCGACATCAATGTTGAATGACACGGCGCATTCGCGAGCAAGCCCGCTCCCACAATGGAATACCGTCACTGACTTGATGCAACTACGCTAATAAGATCCTCCCAACCGACAGCCCCCATCATGATCGCGAGCCGTACCCCACCTCTGGCGGGCAAGACCGGACGCCCCGAATTGCTGCTGATCTGCGGCAGTTCGCTGACCGTGATCGCGATTCTGTGCATCGTCACTTTTCTGCTGATTCGTGAGCACGCCAACGCTCAGGAAGCGGCCACCCGCAGTGCCACCACCATCGCCCAGTTGATCGACGCCGACGTCCTGCGCACAGTCGAGCTGTACGACCTGACCTTGCAAGGCCTGATCGCCGCCGCCCAGCGTGATGATCTGCGCGACGTCACCCCGCAGATCCGCCATCTGGCGCTGTTCGACCGCTCGACCACCGCGCGCTTCAAGGGCGACATCCTGCTGCTCGACAAGCACGGCGATGTGGTCGCCGACTCATCACGCATCGAACCCAAACCGGGCAACTTCGCCGACCGCGATTATTTCCTCGCCCACGCCTTCAACCGCGATACCGGCATGTTTATCAGCCGCCCGTTCAAGACCCGCTGCGATTGCGACGAAGCCAATCAATGGCGCATCAGCTTCAGCCGACGGATCTCCTCGGACACCGGTGAGTTCGCCGGTGTGGCGGTGGCGTCGATGAAACTCGACTACTTCGATCAGTTGTTCAACAGCCTCGATATCGGCAAAGACAGCACGCTGAACATCATCAACAGCGACGGCGTGCTGCTGGCGCAGAAGCCTTATCTGCAAAGCGACTCCATCGGCAAGAGTTTCGGCAACCGGCCCAACGTGGTGCGGATTCTCGGCGACAAGGACGGCAGTGGCAGTTTCACCAGCACTTCGAGCATGGATCATCAGCAACGGCTTTACACCTATTCGCGGGTCGGCAATCTGCCGTTGACGGTGATGGTCGCGCTCTCCAGTGATGAGGTGTTCGGCACCTGGCGCCGCACCGCGCTGTTGATCAGCGGCGCCACCGGCGTGCTGTGTGCCGGGCTGCTGTGGCTGACCTGGCTACTTGCCCGTGAGCTGCGCCTGCGCCAGCGCGCCGAACGTGAACTGGCGCAACTGGCCGCCACCGATGCGCTGACCGGCGTGGCCAACCGGCGGATGCTCGATCAGTCGCTGCGCCACGAATGGTTCCGCGCCCAGCGTTCGGGCAAGCCGCTGTCGGTGATGATGATCGATGCCGACCACTTCAAGGCCTTCAACGACCGGCATGGGCATCAGGCCGGTGATCAGGCGCTGCGCGAACTGGCCAGGGAAATCACGGCGAACGTGCGACGACCAGGGGATCTGGTCGCCCGTTACGGCGGCGAAGAGTTCTCGGTGATCCTCGCTGAAACCGACAGCAGCGGCGCGCGACAGATTGCCGAACATATCCGCCAGGCGGTCGAGCAGATGCCGAGGGTCCAGGGCGCGGACGTGGCGATGACCGTCAGTATCGGTATCAGCACCTGGACGGCGGTGGTCGAGATGTCGCTGGAACAACTGCTGTTTGCGGCGGACAAGGCGCTGTATCAGGCCAAAGAAGGTGGGCGCAATCGGGTGGTGGTGGCTGGCTGACAGGTGTATTGGCTTCACCGGCCCTATCGCGAGCAGGCTCACTCCTACAGGGGAACGCATTCCAAATGTGGGAGCGAGCTTGCTCGCGAAGAGGCCAGCCCAGGCAACACAAAAATTGCAGGCATAAAAAAAGGCCATCCGAGGATGGCCTTCAAAAAACTAGAGAGGTTTTTTACTTACACCGCCGCAACCGGGCGCATGTAAGAGATCGGTGCAGTGCTGGCGTCTTCGAACGTCACGACTTCCCACGCATCTGTCTGCTCAATCAACTTGCGCAGCAGCTGGTTGTTCAGTGCATGACCGGACTTGAAGCCTTTGAACTCACCAATCAGGCTGTTACCCAGCAGGTACAGGTCGCCAATCGCATCGAGGATCTTGTGCTTCACGAATTCGTCTTCGTAGCGAAGGCCGTCTTCGTTCAGTACACCATCGGAATCAACCACGATCGCGTTTTCAACGCTGCCGCCGAGTGCGAGGTTGTGCTTGCGCAGGTACTCGATATCACTCATGAAACCGAAAGTACGGGCGCGGCTGACTTCTTTTACGAACGAAGTGCTGGAAAAATCCACGCTTGCACTTTGGGTGCGGTCCCGGAAAACCGGGTGATCGAAATCGATCTCGAAGCTCACCTTGAACCCTTCGAAAGGGACGAAAGTGGCGCGCTTGTCGCCGTCTTCCACTGTCACTTCACGCAGGATGCGGATGAATTTCTTGGCGGCGTCCTGCTCTTCCAGGCCAGCCGATTGAATCAGGAATACGAACGGTCCAGCGCTGCCATCCATGATCGGGACTTCGGACGCGGAGAGCTCGACGTAGGCGTTATCGATGCCCAGGCCAGCCATGGCCGAGAGCAAGTGCTCTACCGTGTCCACTTTGACGTCGCCGTTGATCAGCGTCGTCGACATAGTGGTTTCACCGACGTTTTCCGCGCGGGCAGGAATCTGCACCACAGGGTCGAGGTCAGCGCGACAAAACACAATGCCAGTGTCGACAGGCGCAGGCTTGAGGGTCAGGTAGACCTTCTCCCCGGAATGCAGGCCTACACCTGTGGCACGGATAATATTTTTCAGTGTGCGTTGTTTAATCATGGCTTGGGCCGCTTCAGCGCAAATTGCGAACTGGTATCAACAAAGGCTGGCGATAATAGCAGACCGAGCCTTTGCTGAACACCAATCACCGTCATAGCCCTGATACATTCCATCAATCGGCCTGACGACGCAGGAATGCCGGGATGTCCAGGTAATCCAGATCGTCCTGCGGGTTCATCTTCGCGGCAGTCGCAGCACCGGCCTGAGCCTGGTTGCGCATGACGGTCGGACGGTCCAGGTCACGGTAGTTCACCGCCGGAGCTTCCTGACGCGCAGGAGCCGGTTGTTGAACCTGAGCGGCAGCCATGGAGGTGTGAACGGTGTTGTCGATGACCTTCACAGGCTTCTCGATTTTCGCGCCCAGACCGGTGGCAACCACGGTGACGTGCAGTTCGTCGCGCATGTCCGGATCGATAACGGTACCGACCTTGACCATTGCGTGCTCGGAAGCGAAGGCTTCGATGATGCTACCCACGTCGGAGTACTCACCCAGGGACAGGTCAGGACCGGCGGTGATGTTCACCAGGATGCCGCGTGCACCTTGCAGGTTCACGTCTTCCAGCAGCGGGTTGCGGATGGCCGCTTCGGTCGCTTCACGCGCACGGTTCGGACCGCTGGCGCAGCCAGTGCCCATCATCGCCATGCCCATTTCGCTCATCACGGTACGCACGTCGGCGAAGTCGACGTTGATCATGCCCGGACGCTTGATGATGTCGGAGATACCGCGAACGGCACCGGCCAGTACGTCGTCAGCCTTGGCGAAAGCCGACAAGAGGCTTGCGTCTTTACCGAGGATGGTCAGCAGCTTCTCGTTGGGGATAGTGATCAACGAGTCGACGCTTTCGGAGAGCATGCGGATGCCTTCGTCGGCGATCTGCATACGCTTGCGGCCTTCGAACGGGAACGGACGGGTCACGACCGCAACGGTCAGGATGCCCATTTCCTTGGCCACTTCGGCGATGATCGGTGCAGCACCGGTACCGGTACCGCCGCCCATGCCAGTGGTGATGAACACCATGTTGGTGCCCTGCAGGACTTCGGCAATGCGCTCACGGTCTTCGAGAGCGGCCTGACGACCTACTTCAGGGTTGGCGCCAGCGCCGAGACCTTTGGTCACGCCGGTGCCCAGTTGCAGGATGGTGCGCGCGCCGATGTTTTTCAGCGCTTGAGCATCAGTGTTGGCGCAGATGAATTCGACGCCTTCGATGTTGCTCTTGACCATGTGGTTGACAGCGTTGCCGCCGCCACCGCCAACACCGATAACTTTGATTACCGGGCTTGCGGGGATGTTGTCTACGAGTTCGAACATTTTCCCTCTCCTTACATTCTCTAGTTTTTTCGCCTACTGCATTTTTGTAGCGGTGTTGCGGTAAAGCGTTAGAAGTTGCCTTGAACCCACTTCTTCAATCGGTCCAGCAACGGCGCCTGTGGCTCATCGTTGCTGTAACTGTCGCGGCTGCCGATGCCCGAGAACGAGATCCCGTCGGACTGCTTCTGCAGGCCGTACATCAACAAGCCCACGCCAGTGGAATAAATCGGATTGCGCACCACGTCATCCAGGCCCTTCACGCCATGCGGCACGCCCAGGCGCACCGGCATGTGGAAGATTTCTTCGGCCAGTTCGGTGGCACCTTCCATCTTCGACGTACCGCCGGTCAGGACGATGCCCGCCGGGATCAGGTCTTCGTAGCCGCTGCGACGCAGCTCGGCCTGGATCAGGGTGAACAGTTCGTCGTAACGCGGCTCGACCACTTCGGCCAGGGCCTGACGCGACAGTTCGCGCGGTGGACGGTCGCCAACGCTCGGCACCTTGATGGTTTCGCCGGCACCGGCCAGTTTGGCCAGGGCGCAGGCGTAGCGGATCTTGATCTCTTCGGCGTACTGGGTCGGGGTGCGCAACGCCATGGCGATGTCGTTGGTCACCTGATCGCCGGCAATCGGGATCACCGCGGTGTGGCGGATCGCGCCTTCGGTGAAGATCGCGATGTCGGTGGTGCCGCCGCCGATGTCGACCAGGCACACGCCCAGCTCTTTTTCGTCGTCGGTCAGTACCGAGTAGGCCGAGGCCAGTTGCTCGAGAATGATGTCGTCGATTTCCAGACCGCAGCGACGCACGCATTTTTCAATGTTCTGGGCAGCATTGACGGCGCAGGTGACCACGTGAACCTTGGCTTCCAGACGGACGCCGGACATGCCCAGAGGCTCGCGGACGCCTTCCTGGTTATCGATCACGTAATCCTGCGGCAGGGTGTGCAGCACGCGCTGGTCAGCCGGGATCGCCACGGCCTGGGCGGCGTCGAGTACGCGCTCCAGGTCAGCCGAGCTCACTTCGCGATCACGAATCGCCACGATGCCGTGGGAGTTCAGGCTGCGGATGTGATTGCCGGCCACGCCGACGAAAGCCGAGTGAATGCGGCAGCCCGCCATCAGTTGGGCTTCTTCGATCGCGCGCTGGATCGATTGCACGGTGGACTCGATGTTCACCACCACGCCCTTCTTCAGGCCGCGGGACGGGTGAGTACCGATACCGACGATTTCCAGCGTGCCGTCGTCCGCGACCTCGCCTACCAGCGCCACCACCTTGGAGGTGCCGATATCCAGACCGACGATCATTTTGCCGCTTTGCACGTTTGCCATGGGTCCTGCCTCTTCTTAATTCTTTGCGACAGCGGGTTGGGCTGTCGTCGGCGCTACTGGTTCCCGCCAGCCAACAGCGAGGCCGTTGGCGTAGCGCAGATCGATGCGCGCAATGTTCGTAATCTGGTCTTTAAGCGTCTTGTCATAGATGGCAATGAAGCGGCGCATCTTTTCCACCAGGTTGCCGCGTCCCAGCAGCAACTCGATGCCGGGGCCGGAGCTGCCGGCACCGGTGGTCAGGAACCAGCTGCCACGTTCACGCAGTTCCAGGCGCGCGATTGAGAAGCCCAGCGGCCGGAGCATCTGGCTCAGCACCTGATACTGCTGCATCACTTGCTGCTGGGCCCGTTGTGGGCCGAACAGCTGTGGCAGGTGTTCGTAGTTCGCCAACTCCTTTGGCGTGAAGGCCTGACCCTGGTTGTTGAGCAGCGACTCGTCGCCCCAACGGGCCACCGGCAGTTGCTCTTCGAGGCGGATCACCACCTGATCCGGCCACACCCGGCGTACTTCGGCGTGGGCGATCCAGGGCATCTGCTCAAGCTCGGTACGCATACTGGCCAGATCAATGGTGAAGAAGCTCGACGCCACGTACGGGGCGATTCGCTGCTGCACCGCTTGCTGACTGATGTAGCTCAGGTCGCCCTGCACGGCGATCTTGGTGATCGGCCGGTCGGCATACGGCAGCAAACGCTGCGCGCCTTCGTAGGTACCGAACCCGAGCGCCACCAGCAGCACCGGCCAGAACAGGCTTTTCAGAAAGCCGAAATTGGCTTTCGGCAGGCGCGCGGACATCGGCTCTTTGGCCACCATTCGGCTGGCACCCCGCGGCACCGGCTTGCGGCCGGGTGCGGGTGGCTGATGTCTGAGATGAGCGCCTTGCATGGTCTTAACCTCGCGCCTCTGTGTTACCGGAGCCTTCAACACTGGCGGCCAGAATGGCCAGAACCAGTTGCTGGAAGTCCAGACCGGCAGCACGGGCCGCCATCGGCACCAGGCTGTGATCGGTCATGCCCGGTGCGGTGTTCACTTCCAGGAACCAGAACTGTCCGTCGGCGTCCTGCATCACGTCCGCCCTGCCCCAACCGGCAATACCCAGCGCCTCACAGGCCTTGGCCGTGAGATCCATGAGTTCCTGTTCCTTGGCGGCATCCAGTCCGCACGGAATGCGGTACTGGGTATCGTTGGCGATGTACTTGGCGTCGTAGTCGTAGAACGTGTGCGGTGTACCCAGGGCGATAGGAGGCAACACCTGGTCACGCAGGGTGGCGATGGTGAACTCCGGACCTTGAATCCATTGTTCAACCAAGACTTGCGAATCGTAGGTACTGGCCGCTTTCCATGCGTCGATCAACTCGGACGCAGAACTCACTTTGGCCATCCCGATACTTGAACCTTCATGCGCCGGTTTGACGATCAAAGGGAAGCCCAGTTCCGTCGCCGCGGAAATACAATCGGCTTCGCTGCACAGCACGGCGTGACGCGGCGTCGGAATCCCGAGGCTGTGCCAGACCTGCTTGGTGCGCAGTTTGTCCATCGCCAGTGCCGAAGCGAGGATGCCGCTGCCGGTGTAAGGAATACCGGCGCATTCGAGCAGGCCCTGCATCGAGCCGTCTTCACCGCCACGACCGTGGAGAATGATGAACGCGCGGTCGATCTTTTCATTCAGCAGACGCTGCAGAAAATCCTCGCCGACGTCGATCCCGAACGCGTCCACGCCCGCGCTTTGCAGCGCGTCGAGCACGGCGTTACCGGATTTCAGCGAAACCTCACGCTCGGCACTCATGCCACCGAACAGCACGGCGACACGGCCGAAATCTTTCGGCGCGATGGTGGAGAACAGGTTGGCGTAGGCAGCAGTCATTTCAACTTCCCCTCGACCGACGCCGCCACGGCGCCGGCGAACAATTCACTTTTCAACAGCTTCGGCGCGAGACCGCCGATATCCCCGGCACCCTGGCACAGCAGGATGTCGCCGGCACGCAGCAGCGGCTTGACCAGCGGCGCGAGGTCGACACCGCGCTCGATGTAGATCGGGTCGAGCTGACCACGCTGACGGATGCTGTTGCACAGCTTGCGGCTGTCCGCGCCCGGGATCGGTTCTTCGCCGGCCGGATAGACTTCCATCAGCAGCAGCACGTTGGCATCGGCCAGTACATTGACAAAATCGTCGTACAGGTCACGGGTGCGGCTGTAACGGTGCGGCTGGTAGACCATCACCAGACGGCGCTCCGGCCAGCCACCGCGCACGGCTTTGATCACGGCCGCGACTTCGGTCGGGTGGTGACCGTAGTCGTCGACCAGCATCACGTTGCCGCCGTCCACCGGCAGTTCGCCATAGACCTGGAAGCGTCGGCCAACGCCCTGGAACCCGGAAAGGCCCTGGACGATGGCTTCGTCGCTGACCCCTTCGTCGCTGGCGATGCAGATGGTCGCCAGCGAGTTGAGCACGTTGTGGTTGCCTGGCATGTTCACGGACACGTCCAGCGGCTCGCGATCCGGGCGCAGCACGGTGAAGAAGGTCTGCATGCCCTGCTGACGCACATTGATGGCACGCACGTCGGCGTCTTCGCTGAAGCCGTAGGTCACGGTCGGACGCTTGACCAGCGGCAGGATTTCACGCACCACCGGATCGTCCAGGCACATCACCGCCAAACCGTAGAACGGCAGGTTGTGCAGGAACTCGACGAAGGTTTTCTTCAGTTTGTTGAAGTCACCGTCGTAGGTCGCCATGTGGTCGGCGTCGATGTTGGTGACCACGGCCACCAGCGGTTGCAAGTGCAGGAAGCTCGCATCGCTTTCATCGGCTTCGGCGATCAGGTAGCGGCTGGTGCCGAGCTGGGCATTGGTGCCCGCGGCATTCAGACGGCCACCGATAACGAAAGTCGGGTCCAGGCCTCCGGCGGCGAACACCGAAGCGATCAGGCTGGTGGTGGTGGTTTTGCCGTGGGTGCCGGCGACGGCGATGCCGTGGCGATAGCGCATCAGCTCGGCGAGCATCTCGGCACGCGGTACCACCGGGATGCGGCGCTCAAGAGCGGTCGCCACTTCCGGGTTGGAGGTGTTGACGGCGCTGGAGACCACCAGTACGTCGGCGGTGGCAGCGTTCTCGGCACGGTGGCCGATATAGATGTGCGCGCCGAACGATTCCAGACGCTCGGTCACCGGCGAAGCCTTCAGGTCGGAACCGGACACTTCATAGCCCAGGTTCAGCAACACTTCAGCGATGCCGCACATGCCCACGCCGCCGATACCGACGAAGTGGATGCGACGGATGCGGCGCATTTCCGGTTGTGGCATGGCTTTCTGATTCTCAACCATGGGCCACCTCCAGGCAGGTATCGACCACGCTACGGGTGGCATCGGGTTTGGCCAGACGGCGGGCCGCTTGGGCCATTTCTTCGAGTCGTTGCGGTTGCATCAAGACCTCTGTCAGGCGCGCGGCAAGGTCCGCGGCACCAGTCGTTCTTTGCGGCATCACGAAGGCAGCGCCTTCACGGGCCAAATAATCGGCGTTGCGGGTCTGGTGATCGTCGATCGCGTGGGGCAAAGGCACCAGCATCGAGGGCAGACCAACGGCAGCCAGCTCACTGATGGTCAGCGCGCCAGCGCGGCACACCACCAGGTCAGCCCAGCCATAGGCCTGGGCCATGTCTTTGATAAAGGGCTGCACCTGCGCATCCACGCCGGCGGCGCGGTAGCGCTCTGCAGTCACTTCATCGTGGTTTTTGCCGGCCTGATGAAACACTTCCGGACGCAAATCGGCAGGGACTTGCGCCAGGGCTTCAGGCAGCAACTTGTTCAACGGTTCTGCGCCCAGGCTTCCGCCGAGGATCAGCAAACGCGCTTTGCGCCCGGCCAGAGCCGGTCGCGATGTTTCGAGGAACAGCTCGCTGCGCACCGGGTTTCCGGTGGTACGGCGGGTGTCCGACAGAGTAAAGGTGTCGGGGAATGCTTCACACACCCGGGCGGCGAACGGCACCAACAACCGATTGGCGGTGCCGGCCACGGCGTTCTGCTCGTGAACGATCACCGGCACACCGGCCAGTTTCGCGGCAATCCCGCCAGGCCCGGTCACATAACCACCGAAGCCGACCACGCAGACTGGACGCAACTTGCGAATCACCGCCCGCGCCTGCCACACCGACTTGAGCAACATGAACGGTGCCTTGAGCAGCGACAGCTTGCCCTTGCCACGCAATCCGGTGGCGTTGATGCGATGCAGTTCAAGACCTGCAGCCGGCACCAGTTCGTTTTCGATTCCGCGGGGCGTGCCGAGCCAGTGCACGGTGTAGCCGCGCGCCTGGAATTCACGGGCACAGGACAGCGCCGGGAACACGTGGCCGCCGGTGCCGCCGGCCATGATCAATACGTTAGCGCCCATGGTTCGGCTCCTCGGCGAAGTCGCTCTCATGGAACTCCATCTCTTCACTGCCCAGGTGGGTTCGACTCTCCCACTCGATCCTCAGCAACAAGCCGAGGCAGGCACAGCAGATCACCAGGGAACTACCGCCATAGCTGAGGAACGGCAGGGTCAGGCCCTTGGTCGGCAACAGGCCGACATTCACGCCGATGTTGATCAGGAACTGACCGATCCACAGGAACGACAGACCGTAAGCCACATAAGCGGCGAAGAACTGCTTGGCCTTCTCGGCCCACAGACCGATGTACATGCCGCGAATACAGACGAAGACGAACAGCGCCACGGTGCACAGCGAACCCACCGCACCCAGCTCTTCGGCAAGTACGGAGAACACGAAGTCGGTGTGCGCTTCAGGCAGGTAGAACTGTTTCTGCACGCTGTTGCCCAGGCCAACGCCCAGCCACTCACCGCGACCGAAGGCAATCAACGCCTGCGACAACTGATAACCCGCGCCGAACTGGTCGGCCCACGGGTCGGCGAAGTTAGTCAGACGCGCCATCCGGTAGGGCTGCATCTGAATCAGCAAGACCACGGCCCCGACTGCGAGAACCACCATCAGCGAGAAGCGGAACAGCCCGACTCCGCCGAGGAACAGCATCGCTGCCGCCGCCCCCATCATTACCACGGTGGCACCGAAGTCCGGCTCCATCAGCAACAGACCCGCCATCGGCAGCAGCACGATGAACGGCTTGAAGAAGCCCATCCAGCTCTCGCGCACTTCTTTCTGCCGACGCACCAGATAACCGGCGAGGTAGATCACCACAAACACCTTGGCGATCTCGGACGGCTGAACGTTGAAGAAGCTGAAACCGATCCAGCGCATCGACCCGTTCACTTCACGGCCGATCCCCGGGACGATCACCATCACCAGCAGACCGAATGCGCCGATCAGCATCATCCAGCCCAGACGCTGCCAGGTGGCAATCGGAATCATCATGGTGATGATGCAGGCACCCAGGCCCAGCGCCACATAGATCAGGTGGCGAATCATGTAGTACAGCGCGCTGCCCGACTGCGCCGCCGCCACTTCGGTGGAGGCCGAGGCGATCATGATCAGGCCCAGGCCCAGCAGCGCCAGGCAACCGGCGAGCATCGGGAAGTCGAGGTCGATGCCACGGCCGGTGATGATCGGCGACGGGTACGGCTTGATGATATTGCGCAGGCTCATGCCAGATCCTCCACGGCGCGGACGAACTGGTGACCACGGTCTTCGTAATTCTTGAACATGTCGAAACTGGCGCAGGCCGGCGACAGCAGCACTACGTCACCCGGCTGGGCGACTGCGCGGCACTGCGCAACGGCGTCGACCAGCGAGGTCGCGCGAATCAGTGGCACGGCGTCACCGATGGCCTCGCCGATCTTGTCCGAGTCGCGGCCCATCAGGATCACGGCGCGGCAGTTGGCCGCCACCGGATCACGCATATCCTTGAACTCGGCCCCCTTGCCATCACCACCGGCGATCAGCACGACCTTGCCGTCGATGTCCGCACCGAGGCCTTCGATGGCAGCCAGAGCGGCGCCGACGTTGGTGGCCTTGGAATCGTTGTAGTAACCGACGCCGTCGAGATCACGCAGCCACTGGCAGCGGTGTTCGAGGCCGGTGAAGTTACGCAGGGCATCAAGCATGGCATCGAACGGCAGGCCGACCGCATGCCCCAGCGCCAGCGCCGCGAGGGCATTGGCCTGGTTATGCGCGCCGCGCACTTTCAGTTCGCGCACCGGCATCAGGTTCTGGAACTCGAAGGCCAAGTATTTCTCGCCGTCTTCTTCGCGCAGGCCGAAGGCCTTGAAATCCGGTTTGTTCAGGCCGAAGGTCCAGCATGGCTGGCCCTCGCCGATCAGCGGACGGCTGAGTGCATCCTGACGGTTGACCACGAACTGCTTCGCACCACGGAAGATCCGGTGCTTGGTCAGGTGATACGCTGGCAGGCCGCTGTAGCGGTCCATGTGGTCTTCGCTGATGTTGAGCACGGTGGCCACTTCAGCGTTGAGCTGGTCGGTGGTTTCCAGCTGGAAGCTCGACAGCTCCATCACGTACAGCTCGACGTCATCGCTGAGCAATTCCAGTGCTGGCGTACCGAGGTTGCCGCCCACCGCGACGCGCTTGCCGGCCGCAGCCGCCATCTCGCCGACCAGAGTGGTGACGGTGCTCTTCGCGTTGGAACCGGTGATGGCCACGATCGGCGCCCGCGCGTTACGCGCGAACAACTCGATGTCGCCGGCCATTTTCACGCCACGGGCGGCAGCGGCTTGCAGGGCCGGGGTCGCCAGCGCCAGGCCAGGGCTCACGTAGAGCTCGTCGGCACGGCACAGGAATTCGACGTCCAGCTCGCCACAACGCACTTCCACGTGCGGATAGTCACGCTTGAGCGTGGCCAGTTCCGGTGGATTGTCCCGCGTATCGGCGACGGCAAACGACACGCCCCGGTTCGCCAGGAAGCGAACCAGGGACATGCCGCTCTTGCCGAGGCCGACAACGATGCGGAAGTGGTCAGAAGCGATCAGAGACACTCGTTCTACCTCAGCTTCAGGGTCGCAAGGCCGATCAGCACGAGAATCACGGTGATGATCCAGAAACGGACGATCACGCGTGGCTCGGGCCAGCCCTTGAGTTCAAAGTGGTGGTGAATCGGTGCCATGCGGAACACACGGCGCCCGGTCAGCTTGAAAGAGGCAACCTGGATAACCACCGACAGGGTTTCCATCACGAACACGCCGCCCATGATGAACAGGACGATTTCCTGACGGACGATCACTGCGATGGTGCCCAGTGCCGCGCCCAGTGCCAGAGCACCGACGTCGCCCATGAACACTTGCGCCGGGTAGGTGTTGAACCAGAGGAAGCCCAGACCGGCACCGATCAGCGCGCCGCAGAACACGATCAGTTCGCCCGCACCCGGCACGTAAGGGATCAGCAGGTATTCAGCGAATTTCACGTTACCCGACAGGTAGCAGAAGATCCCCAGACCGCCGCCGACCATCACGGTTGGCATGATCGCCAGACCGTCGAGGCCGTCGGTCAGGTTGACCGCGTTGCTCGAACCGACGATCACGAAGTAGGTCAGCACGATGAAACCGGCGCCCAGCGGAATGCTGTAGTCCTTGAGCATCGGCAGGATCAGCGTGGTCTCAACCGGCGTGGTCGCGGTCATATAAAGGAAGATCGCTGCGCCCAGGCCAAAGACCGACTGCCAGAAATATTTCCAGCGGCTTGGCAAGCCACGGGAGTTCTTCTCGATCACTTTGCGGTAGTCGTCGACCCAGCCGATGGCACCGAACAGCAGCGTCACCAGCAGCACGACCCAGACGTAGCGGTTGCTCAGGTCAGCCCACAGCAGGGTGCTGACACCGATGGAAGACAAAATCAGTGCGCCACCCATGGTTGGCGTACCCGACTTGGACAGGTGCGATTGCGGGCCGTCATTACGAACGGACTGGCCGATCTGACGGTTCTGCAGGGTGCGGATCATCCACGGGCCATAGCACAGCGACAAAACCAGCGCGGTCAGCACACCGAGGATCCCGCGCAGGGTCAGGTACTGGAAGACCGCGAAGCCTTTGTAGAACTGTTGCAGATACTCCGCTAGCAGCAGCAGCATTAATGTTTCTCCAGACTGGGCCCGCACAGAGCCGCAACGATGTTTTCCATCGCTGCACTGCGCGAACCCTTGATCAAAATGGTGGTGTTTGTGTCCTGCTCGGCGTCGAGGGCCTGGATCAGTTCGGCTTGCGTGCCGAAGTGATGCGCCTCTTTGCCGAATGCGTTCACGGCGTGGACCATGTTCGGCCCGACCGCGTAAAGCGCGGAAACCTTGCCCCGGGCATATTCGCCCACGTCGCGGTGCCCCTGCTCCGCCCAGTCGCCCAACTCGCCGATATCTCCGAGCACCAGGACGGTGCGGCCGGAAAAGCCGGCGAGTATATCAACGGCCGCGCACATGGAGGTGGGGTTTGCGTTGTAAGTGTCATCGATCACGCGCATGCCGTTCTTCGCTAGTTGCGCGACGGTGCGACCCTTGACCGGTTGTACCGCGCCAAGCCCGGTGGCAATGCCGAACCGCGACACGCCCAGGGCGTGAGCGGCAGCGGCGGCAGCCATGGCGTTGGCCACGTTATGGGTGCCGAGCAGGTTCAGCTGAACGTGCTCCACACCTTCAGGTGTATGCAGGTTGAAGGCCGGGCAGCCCCGGGCATCGGTGCTCAGGTCGCTGGCGTAGAAGTCTGCCTGAGGATTGTTCAGGGAGAAGGTCAGCACTTTGCGTGCGCCGGCGCGGAGCTTCCAGATACCAAAGGCCTTGTCATCGAGATTGAGCACAGCGATGCCATCCGCTGCCAGCCCGTCGATGATCTCGCCTTTGGCTTCGACGATTTTTTCCGGCCCGCCGAACTCGCCAACGTGGGCGGTACCGGCGTTGTTGAGAATCGCCACGTGTGGCTTGGTCAGCCCGACGGTGTAGGCGATTTCGCCCAGACGCGAAGCGCCCAGTTCGATCACGGCGGCGGTGTGTTCCGGGGCCAGTTCGAGCAGGGTCAGCGGTGCGCCCAGATCATTGTTCAGATTGCCGCGCGTCGCCAGCACCGGACCGCGGGTACGCAGGATGCTCGCGAGCATTTCCTTGACCGTGGTCTTGCCGCTAGAGCCGGTGATAGCCGCGACTGGCTGGGTGAATGCGGCACGGTTCAGCGCACCCAACTGGCCGAGGGCCTGGCGGGTATCCTTGACCAGCAGTTGCGGCAAGGTACTGTCGGGTACTTCGCGCTCGACCAGTGCCGCGACCGCGCCCTTGCCGGCGACGTCGTTCAGATAGTCGTGACCATCGAAGCGCGGGCCAGTCAGGGCAATAAACAGTTGGCCAGCGGTGATCGCACGGCTGTCGATGCTGACGCCATCGAAACTGGCATCGCTGCTGATCAGACGGGCGTCGAGCACGTTGGTCAGTTCGCTCAATGTCAGGGCCTTAAGCATGGGCCACCTCCCACGCGGTGAGGGCATGATCGGCCTCGACCAGATCGGAGAACGCGTGCCGCTCGCCGTTGATTTCCTGATAGTCCTCGTGACCTTTACCGGCCAGCACGATCACGTCATCCGCCGAAGCGCCAGCGATCAGTTGCGCAATCGCCTGACCACGGCCGGCGACGAAGGTGACGTTATCCACAGCGCTGAAACCGGCGCGGATGTCGTCGAAAATCTGCGCCGGGTCTTCCGTGCGCGGGTTGTCATCGGTGACCAGTACGCGATCAGCCAGACGCTCGACCACTTCGGCCATCAGCGGACGCTTGCCGCGATCACGATCACCGCCACAGCCGAACAGGCACAGCAACTGGCCTTTGACGTGTGGGCGCAATGCAGTCAGAACTTTTTCCAGGGCATCCGGGGTGTGGGCGTAATCGACCACCACCAGCGGCTGAGTGCCGCCACCCAGACGCTGCATGCGTCCGGCCGGGCCTTCGAGTTTCGGCAGCACTTTGAGAATTTCGTCGAGGGCGTAATCCAGACCGAGCAAGGCGCCGACCGCCGCCAGTACGTTGCTCAGGTTGAAACGACCGAGCAGCGTGCTGCGCAGATGATGTTCGCCCTGCGGCGTGACCAGCGTGGCGCGCACGCCGTGGTCATCGAACTGCGCTTCACGGCAGAACAGGTAGGCGCTGCTGTCGAGCAGGCTGTAAGTGATCAGGCGCGAATCGCGTTTTTCGGCGGCCAGTTGCCGGCCGAAATCGTCGTCGAGATTGACCACGCGGCACTTCAGGTCATTCCAGGCGAACAGCTTGGCCTTGGCCTCGGCGTACGCCTCCATGGTGCCGTGATAATCCAGGTGATCGCGGGACAAGTTGGTCATCACCGCGACGTCGAACGCCAATGCGGTAACGCGGCCCTGGTCCAGACCGTGTGACGAGACTTCCATGGCCACGGCTTTGGCCCCGGCCTTTTTCAGGTCGCCCAAGGTTGCTTGCACGGCAATCGGATTCGGCGTGGTGTGCAGACCGCTTTCCAGCGCGCCATAGAAGCCGGAGCCCAGCGTGCCGACGATGCCGCAGTGCTGACCGAGCAGGTCGAGTGCCTGCGCGACCAGTTGGGTCACGCTGGTCTTGCCGTTAGTGCCGGTGACACCGATCAGGTTCAGGTGATGGCTTGGCTCACCATAAAAGCGCCCGGCGATGTCGGACAGCTGCGCCGCCAGGCCTTTGACCGGAATCAACGGAACTTCGGTGATCGGCAGCACGGTGGCGCCTTCCACTTCATAGGCAACCGCCGCCGCGCCGCGCTGCAAGGCATCGGCGATGTGCGCACGGCCATCGAACTTGCCGCCCGGCACGGCGAGGAACAGGTCACCCGCGCGTACGTTGCGGCTGTCCAGCGCCAACTCACGGATCAGCAGATCGTGGCCGGCGTGGGGGAATATCTTGTTCAGACTCAGAGACATCAGCCGCGCCCTCCATTGGCTTTCAGCGGAACGACCGGGGTAGCGTTGGCCTGTTGGGTGGTCGGCAGGTTGTCCGGGGTCACGTTCATCAGACGCAGGGTGCCGGACATCACGCGGCTGAACACCGGTGCCGACACCAGACCACCGAAGTAACCGGCCTTGGACGGTTCATCGATCACCACCACGATGGCGTAACGCGGATCGCTCATCGGGCCGAAACCGGCGAACAACGAACGGTACGAGTTTTCGGCGTAGCCCTTGGTGCCCACCGACGTTTTACGTGCAGTACCCGACTTGCCGGCCACGTGATACGCCGGCACCTGCGCACGGAACACGCCGCGCGGTGCTTCAATCACTTGCTGCAGCATGCCTTGCATGGTTTTCGCGACCGCTTCCGGCAGTACCTGGGTGGTCTGCGGCGGCTTGTCGGTTTTGATCAGGGTCAGCGGTGCGAGACGACCGTTGTTGGCCAGCGCCGAGAACGCGTGCACCAACTGGATCGCGGTCACGGAAATACCGTAGCCGTAGGACAGCGTCGCGGTTTCAGCCTTGCGCCATTCGCGGTAGTTCGGCAGGTTGCCGACGCGCTCGCCCGGGAAGCCGAGGCCGGTGTCCTGGCCGAGGCCGACTTTCTGCGCGAGGCGGAAAATGGTTTCGCCACCAATATCGAACGCGACCTTACTCATGCCGACGTTACTGGAGTTGATCAGAATGCCGGTCAGGTCGAGTACCGGACCTTCGGTCTTCGACACGTCCTTGATGGTGTACTTGCCGATCTGCAGGGAGCCTGGGTACACCTCGACGGTGTCGCTCGGTTTCCAGCGGCCGGTTTCGATCGCGGCACTCATCGAGATCGCTTTCATGGTCGAACCCGGTTCGAACACGTCGATCATCGCGCGGTTACGCATCATCGCCGGCTGCAGGTTGCGACGGTTGTTCGGGTTGTAGGTGGGCTGGTTGACCATGGCGAGAATCTCGCCGGTCTTCACGTCCATGATCACCAGGCTACCGGCCTTGGCGCCGTTCTCGATGATCGCGTTGCGCAGCTCGCGGTTGGCCAGGTATTGCAGACGCAGGTCAATCGACAACGCCAAGGGCTTGCCGGCCTTGGCGTTCTTGGTGACCTGGACATCCTTGATCAGCCGACCGCGCCGATCCTTGATGACCTGCCGCTTGCCCGGGACACCGGCCAGCCACTCGTCGTAGGCCAGCTCGACGCCTTCACGCCCGTGATCGTCAATGTCGGTAAAGCCGACCATGTGCGCGGTAACTTCACCGGCCGGATAGAAGCGGCGGAATTCTTCGATGCCGTAAACGCCCGGCACTTTCAAGTCGAGCACAGCCTGGCCCTGCTCGGGGGTCAACCCGCGCACCAGATAAATGAATTCTTTGTTGGCCTGGGCTTCGAGACGTTCGGCCAGGGCTTTCGGATCCTGCCCCAGCGCAGCGGCCAGCGCCGGCCACTTCTCTTTGGCGGTCTGCATTTCCTTGGCGTTGGCCCACAGGGTCGTCACCGGGGTACTCACGGCCAACGGCTCGCCGTTACGGTCGGTGATCAGACCACGGTGAGCAGGAATCGGAATATGACGCAGACTGCGCGCGTCGCCCTGACCTTTGAGGAAGTCACGGTCAACCACTTGCAGGTCGATGATGCGCCAGCAGATCGCCGCGACCATCACGCCGAGCAGTGCCACCATCAGGCGGAAGCGCCACGGGAAGAGTGCCCCTTCGAGTTTCATCATGGCGCCACCATCTTCACGTCAGCCGCGCCAGGGATGTGCATTTTCAGTTGTTCGGTGGCCAGCACTTCGATGCGGCTGTGCGCAGTCCAGGTGCTTTGCTCGAGAATCAGGCGCCCCCACTCGGCCTGCGCCTTGTCGCGCACGCTGAGTTCGTTATAAAGATTGTTGAGCAACTGCCGGTTCCAGTGCGCGCTGTAAGACACGCCGATGGCCGACACGAGCACGCCGATAAACAGCAGCAGCATGATAAAGCTGCCGCCCGGCAGGGGCTTGGCGAAAAGCTTGCTCACCGCAACTTCTCCGCGACACGCATGACAGCGCTACGGGAACGTGGGTTGGCTTTGAGTTCGGCGTCGGAGGCCGTCTGCGCTTTGCCGTGGATTTTGATTTTCGGTTCGAACGCCACGTGGCGCACGGGCAGGTTGCGTGGCAGGTTGTCAGCTTCGCCTTTCACCAGCTTGCGCATGAACAGTTTGACGATGCGGTCTTCCAGCGAGTGGAAGCTGATGACCACCAGACGGCCACCGATCTCCAGAGCATCCAGGGCGGCTTCGAGGCCGGCTTCCAGATCGCCCAGTTCGTTGTTGACGTGAATGCGCAAACCCTGGAATGCACGGGTCGCCGGGTTCTTGCCCTTCTCCCACGCCGGGTTGGCGACTTTCAAGACTTCAGCCAGATCAGCGGTGCGCTCGAACGGCTTGATGTCGCGGCGCTCGGCCACGGCACGGGCCATGCGCCCGGAGAAACGCTCTTCGCCGTATTCCTTGAACACCCGGGCGATTTCTTCCACCGGCGCGGTGTTGACGAACTCGGCGGCGCTGATGCCACGGGACGGATCCATGCGCATGTCCAGCGGGCCGTCATTGAGGAAACTGAAGCCGCGCTCGGCGTCGTCGAGCTGCGGCGAAGACACGCCGAGATCGAGCAGGATACCGCTGACCTTGCCGCTCAGACCTCGCTCGGCAACCACCGAACCCAGCTCGGCAAAGCTGCGCTGCACAACGACAAAGCGGCCGTCTTCGGCCGCTAGCGTTTGCCCGGTGGCAATCGCTTGTGGATCTTTGTCGAACCCGATGAGCCGACCGTCCGTCCCGAGCTGGCTGAGGATCAGCCGACTGTGCCCGCCGCGCCCGAACGTACCGTCCAGATAGCAGCCATCAGGACGTACGGCGAGAGCCTCGACGGCTTCGTCAAGCAGTACGGTGATGTGGTTAAAGCCGCTATCAATAGTCACAGGATCAAATCACGCAGTTCATCAGGCATGGCGCCCGGTTGTTGAATAGCAGCAAGGTCAGCGACAGACACCGCGTTCCATGCATCCTCGTCCCACAATTGGAACTTGTTCAGTTGGCCCACCAGCATCGCTTTCTTATCAAGCTTGGCGTATTCGCGCAGACGCGGTGGAACCAGAAAACGACCACTGCCGTCGAGTTCGAGGTCGACGGCATTACCAATCAATAAACGCTGCAGGCGACGGTTCTCTTCGCGAAGCGAAGGGAGTGCGCGCAACTTGGTTTCAATGATTTCCCACTCGTCGAGCGGGTAGACACACAGGCACGGATCAACGGCATCAATGGTCACGATCAATTGGCCGGAACTACGCGAAACGAGCTCGTCACGGTACCGGCTCGGCATGGCGAGACGGCCCTTTGCATCGAGACTGATAGCGTTAGCTCCGCGAAACACGTCAGCGTTTCTCCAATTTTTATCGTTTTGAGCTCAAAAAACCCACTTCATGCCACTTTCCGCCACTTGCGCACACTATAGGAATGCGCCCACCACACCGTCAAGGCGCGGATCAAAGGAAAACCCTTACAGAACGGAGATTTAGGAGCTTAAAAGGAGGGGTAACGACAAATTGGCGGACACTTTTGACCAATAAATTGATGCAGCACTGAAAGCTGCGCTCGGAAGTTAAAGTAATTTGTTAAGAGTAAGATTTTTTCGGTATTACAAAAGCGCTTCTGCTGTTGATTGAAGCAAGGTGGGAAATGGCTATTACTGCATTTGCCGCTGCCGGACTTTAGCGCAGGCCTGCCGATAATAACCAGCCCTGATGCCATTGATTCAAGCAGGGAAAGAAAAAGGTGGAGAGTCGATCTGTAAGCCGGGTTCTGTCTTGAACAGTCATTCGTCTACGATGGCCATCACTGGACATCTTTAGCAACCTACCCGGTCCCAGCGCGGGCCACGCCTTGGGACCCTATTTGGTCTTGCTCCAAGTGGGGTTTACCTAGCCACGAACTGTTGCCAGACGTGCGGTGCGCTCTTACCGCACCTTTTCACCCTTACCGGCGCCGAAGCGCTTAGGCGGTTATTTTCTGTGGCACTTTCCGTAGGCTCACGCCTCCCAGGCATTACCTGGCACTTCGCCCTATGGAGCCCGGACTTTCCTCCCCCCCCTAATTTTCATAGAGGGCAGCGACTGTCCGATCGACTCTCCGCCGCGCAGGTTAACGGCAGAGCGCCCGAAGAACAAGCGCTAATAGCCGTGAAACCCGTCTGCGCGACGGGTTACTCGCCCTTCTGCTGTTCCAGTGCGACCTGATACAGCACGTTTTTGCGCTCGCCGGTGATTTGCGCGGCCAGAGCGGCGGCACGCTTGAGCGGCATCTCTTCGAGCAACAGATTGAGCACGCGCTTCGCTTCGCTGCTGACGGCGTCTTCGGACTCCGGTGCAGACCAGCCGGCGACCAGCACCACACACTCGCCGCGCTGCTGGTTGCTGTCGGACTCGACAAACGCACGCAACTCAGCCAGCGGCAACCCCTTAAGCGTCTCGAAAGTCTTGGTGATTTCCCGGGCCAGCAATGCCTGACGCTCTCCACCGAACACGGCTTCCATGTCCTGCAGGCATTCGAGAATACGATGCGGGGCCTCGTAGAAAATCAGCGTGCGCGGCTCTTCCTTGACCGCTTCCAGGCGCGCCTTGCGCCCTGCCGACTTGGCCGGCAGGAAGCCTTCGAAGATGAATCGGTCGGAGGGCAGGCCCGCCGCCGACAGCGCCGCGATCAAAGCACAGGCGCCCGGCACCGGCACCACATTGATCCCCGCCGCCCGCGCCTGACGCACCAGGTGGTAACCCGGATCGGAAATCAGCGGCGTCCCCGCATCGGAAATCAACGCGACGTTATCGCCCGCCAGCAAACGGGTAATAAAGCGGCTACCTTCATCACGTTCGTTGTGTTCGTGGCAGGCGGCCAACGGCGTGGCAATGCCGAAGTGCTGCATCAACCGCGCCGAGTGCCGTGTGTCTTCGGCGGCGATCAACGCCACTTCGCGAAGGATTTTCAGAGCCCGGGCGCTGATGTCGTCCAGGTTGCCGATGGGCGTCGCCACCACATAAAGCGAGCCAGCAGCGGAATTCAAAGGACCTGGAGCAGTCAAAGCGCACACCTCGTGTTCGGTAAAAGCCGGCATTGTAGCGCGTCACGAGGCTTGCGAACCGTATGAGCCAAGCGCGGTTTTGCACGCAGTTGTGCGCCGCTGCAACATTTACTCCAGCTAAATTGATTGATTCACGCCAGTAACATCGCGCCCCGGCCAGTGCTTGGGTACAATTCCACGCTAATTTGATCGAGTATCAGGAACACTTACATGATCGCTTGCCTGCGGCTGTTCACTGCCCTCTGCCTCGCTGCCTTGCTGGCGGCCTGCGCCAGCTCCCCTTCCTCCAGCCTTGGCGAACTTCCACGGACTCCGGATGCCAGCATCGAGCAACTGCTCGAACAGGCTACTCAGGCCAAGACGCCGGAAAAAGCCGCGCTGTTGCGCTTGAGCGCGGCAGACCTGGCATATCGCCAGGGCAACGCCGGCCAGTCCGCGCAGATCCTGCAACAAGTGCCGATGGAGCAGTTGAAGCCAGGCCAGCAGATCTTCGCCAGCACCCTGTCCGCTGAGCTGGCGATGACTCGCAATCAGCCGAAAGCCGCGCTGACGGCCCTGAGCCATCCGAGCCTGCAGCATCTGAGCGAAATGCCGGAAGACCAGCAAGTGCGCACCGGCACCGTGCATGCCCGCGCACTGGAAGCCGATGGCCAGACCCTGGCTGCGGCTCGCGAGCGCATCTTCATCGCGCCAATGCTCAAAGGCGAAGCCGCGAGCAAGAACCACGAAGCGATCTGGACCCTGATCGCCTCGCTGCCAACCGATCAACTGCAACCCAATACCTCCGACGATCTCGGTGGCTGGATGGGCCTGGCCCTGGCAGTGAAAACTGCCGGCACCCTGGAACAGCAGCAAGCCGCAATCGATACCTGGCGCGCACAGAATCCAAAACACCCCGCTGCGATCAACCTGCCGCTGCCCCTGACCAAACTCAAGGAACTGGCCAGCCAGCCCCTGAGCAAGATCGCCCTGCTGCTGCCGCAAGACGGCCCACTGGCCTCGGTCGGCAAGGCCCTGCGTGAAGGTTTCATGGCGGCGCACTATCAAGCGCAACAGGCCGGCCAGAAGCCGCCCGCCATCGAGTTCTACGACAGCTCCAAGCTGACCTCGATGGACGAGTTCTACCGCAAGGCTCAGGCTGACGGCGTGCAACTGGTGGTCGGCCCGCTGGAAAAACCGCTGGTCAAACAACTGAGCACCCGTCCGCAACTGCCGATCACCACCCTCGCATTGAACTACAGCGAAGGTGATCAAGGTCCGGCGCAACTGTTCCAGTTCGGCCTGGCGGCTGAAGACGAAGCCCGCGAAGTTTCGCGTCGTGCCCGCGCCGACGGCCTGCACCGCGCGGCGATCATGGTGCCGAAAGGCGAATGGGGCGACCGCGTACTGCGTGCGTTCAGCCAGGACTGGCAGGCCAATGGCGGCAGCATCGTCGCCACCGAACGTGTCGATCAGCCGGTGCAACTGGCCCAGCAGATCGCCGACATGTTCCAGCTGCGTCAGAGCGAAGCCCGCGCCAAGAGCCTGCAGAACGCCGCTGGCACCAACGTAGCCGCGCAGCCGTCGCGTCGTCAGGACATCGAGTTCATCTTCCTCGCAGCCACCCCGCAACAGGCGCAGCAGATCAAGCCGACCCTGAACTTCCAGTACGCCGGTGACGTTCCGGTGTACGCAACGTCCCACGTCTACAGCGCCAGCGGCGATGTGAACCAGTACAACGACATGAACGGTGTGCGCTTCTGCGAAACCCCGTGGTTGCTGGAAGCCAATGACCCGCTGCGCCAGCAAGTCACCGCGCAATGGCCACAAGCGGCCGGCAGCCTCGGCCGCCTGTACGCCATGGGCGTCGATGCCTACCGTCTGGCACCGCGCCTGGGTCAGTTGAAGGCGCTGCCGGACAGCCGCATCGAAGGTCAGTCGGGCAGCCTGGGCATGACCCAGACCCAACGCGTCGTACGTCAGTTGCCATGGGCGCAGTTCGTCAACGGTCAGGTTCAGCGCCTGCCGGACACCCCGCGCTGATGCCCGACGGCTCGCACCTGCAGAGCGGCAAGGATGCCGAGCGCCAGGCGCTCGAGCATCTGCAACACCACGGTCTGCGCCTGCTGGCGCAGAACTGGTCATGCAAACGGGGCGAGCTTGATCTGGTCATGCTTGATGGCGATACAGTAGTATTCGTCGAAGTCCGCTACAGAAAAAACACTCAATGGGGTGGCGCGCTCGCTAGCATCGATGAGCGCAAACGGCAAAAACTGATTTTCGCCGCACAGTATTTTCTTCAGCGTGAGTCACGCTGGGCCGACTCCCCTTGCCGCTTCGACGTGGTGGCCATCGACAGGCACCCGGATCAATTGAACTGGTTGCAGAATGCGTTCGATGGTTGATTCTCTGCACACCACCCCGGACACTTTCACCGACAATTTTTGCTCTTTGCTTTGCGGGCTGCACATTCACGTGCCGAACAGCCGCGCTACTTAAGGTCACACAGATGGACATGCAATCCCGAATTCGCCAGCTTTTCCAGGCCAGTATCGACACCAAGCAACAGGCGATGGACGTACTTGCACCGCACATCGAGCAAGCCAGCCAGATCATGGTCAACGCCCTGCTCAACGAAGGCAAAATGCTTTCGTGCGGCAACGGCGGCTCTGCCGGCGACGCCCAGCACTTCTCCTCGGAGCTGCTCAACCGCTTCGAACGCGAACGCCCAAGCCTGCCGGCCATCGCCCTGACCACCGACAGTTCGACGATCACCTCGATCGCCAACGACTACAGCTACAACGAAGTGTTCTCCAAGCAGATCCGCGCACTGGGTCAACCAGGCGACGTATTGCTGGCGATTTCGACCAGCGGTAACTCGGCCAACATTATTCAGGCGATCCAGGCCGCACATGATCGCGAAATGATTGTCGTAGCATTGACTGGCCGCGATGGCGGCGGCATGGCTTCGCTGCTGCTGCCTGAAGATGTCGAGATTCGCGTACCGGCCCATGTCACTGCACGTATTCAGGAAGTCCATCTGCTGGCGATCCATTGCCTCTGCGATCTGATCGACAGCCAACTGTTCGGGAGTGAAGAATGACCCCTAATCGCCTTGGCCTTCTGGCCTTGACCCTGTGCCTCGGCATCAGCGGCTGCACCTCGGTGGTGAATGCCAGCCGTGAAGCGCCGATTGAAGACGACCGCGGCACCCGAACCTTCGGCAGCAAAATCGACGACTCGCTGATCGAGACCAAAGTCGGCGTCAACGTGGCCAAGGCCGACCCCGGCCTGGACAAGGACTCGCATATCGTCGTCACCAGCTTCAACGGCGTGGTGCTGCTCGCCGGCCAGACGCCGCGCGAAGACCTCAAGGCCAAGGCTGAACAGGCCGCCGCCAACGTCCAGCGCGTGAAGAAGGTGCACAACGAGCTGCAAGTGATTGCGCCGTCGAGCTTCCTCGCCCGCCAGAACGACGCCTGGCTGACCACCAAGATCAAGACCCAGATGCTGACCGATGCCAGCATTCCCGGCTCGCGCATCAAGGTCGTGACCGAGAACGGCATCGTCTACCTGCTGGGCCTGCTGACCAAGCAGGAAGCCCAACAAGCGACCAACCTGGTGCAGAGCGTTTCCGGTGTGCAGAAAATCGTGAAGCTGTTCGAATACATCGACTGATACGCGACGAGCAGACACAAAAAAGGCGATCCATCCGGATCGCCTTTTTTATTACTTCACCACTTTCAGGCTTGGCCGGCCGCTTGGGCGCGGCGGCTCGCTGCCCGGTGGCGGCAAGTCGTCATCGGGTTCGATATCGTCTTCGTCATCCATCGGCGACTCGAGATCGAACACCATGCCCTGCCCGTTCTCCCGGGCGTAGATGCCCAGAATCGCGCTGATCGGCACATACAGACTGTGCGGAACGCCACCAAAGCGACCCTCAAAGGTCACCACGTCGTTGTCCATGTGCAAGTGACGCACGGCGCTGGGCGAAATGTTCAGGACAATTTGCCCGTCACTGGCGAAGCCCTGCGGCACCTGCACTGCCGGGTATTCGGAATTGACCAGCATGTGCGGGGTGCAATCGTTATCCACAATCCACTCGTAGAGCGCGCGGACCAGATAAGGTCGACTGGAGTTCATAGCGGCTCCTTAAGCCTTAGCGCATATCGCGTTCGACGCCAGACAGACTCGCCTGGAAAGCCTCACGCGCAAACTGGCGCTCCATATAATCAAGCAGCGGCTTGGCCGGCCGCGGCAGTTCAATACCCAGAATCGGCAAACGCCAGAGTATTGGCAATAGGCAGCAATCCACCAGACTTTGTTCCTCACTGAGGAAAAACGGCTTGTCGGCAAACAGCGGCGACACGCCCGTCAGGCTTTCACGCAATTCCTTACGCGCCACGACACGCGCGGCCTCCTTGGACTTGGGATCAAGAATCAGATCCACCAGACCACACCAGTCGCGCTGAATACGGTGAATCAGCAGACGACTGTTGGCACGCGCCACCGGATAAACCGGCATCAGTGGCGGATGCGGGTAACGCTCATCCAGATATTCCATCACCACGGTCGACTCCCACAACGCCAGGTCGCGATCGACCAGTGTCGGGAGACTGCCGTAAGGGTTCACCTCAATCAGTTTAGGCGGCTGGCGACCAGCTTCCACGTAAATGATTTCGGCGCTGACACCCTTCTCTGCAAGCACGATGCGCACTCGGTGGGAATAGTGGTCGGCGGGGTCGGAGTAACAGGCCAACCGATTGGTCACGCCCATGGCGATCCTCCTCGCTTGTTGAAATTATCGGAACCGGAAAAACGCGCGCGCCCAGAGGGCGCCTCCCGCAATGTCTGGCGAACCAGACCTTGCGTTATCGGAGGAACCCTTGGGCGCGCGCGATTAACAGCAATGCTTGAAGCGTATCAGTGCACGTCTTTCCAGTATTCACGCTTGAGCAGGTAGGCGAACACAAAGAAGAACGCCAGGTACAGCAAGACGTAAGTACCGATGCGCTGATGTTGCAGCTTAACCGGGTTAGCCGAGTAAGCCAGGAAGGTTACCAGATTCTTGACCTTCTCATCGAACTGCTCTTCGTTCAGAGCACCGGATTTCGGCACGATGGTCAACTGATCGCACGCTTCATGGGTCAGCGGCGTACCGGTCAGCGGATCGTATTGCTTCTTGCCGTCCTCGACGATCTGCACTTGCTTGCAGCCAACCACCTGGCGACCTTGCAGGCCGACCAGCACGTTAGGCATGCCGACGTTCGGGAAGACCTTGTTGTTCACGCCCCAAGGACGTGCCGGATCTTCGTAGAACGAGCGCAGGTAACCGTAGAGCCAGTCAGTACCACGCACGCGAGCCACCAAAGTCAGGTCCGGCGGAGCAGCACCGAACCAAGTCTTGGCGTCCGCCGGCTGCATGCCGATGTTCATGTGGTCGCCGATCTTGGCGCCAGTGAACACCAGCTTCTCGAGCATCATTTCGTGGGGAATACCAAGATCATCGGCAACCCGCTCGTAACGCTGGAACTTGGCACTGTGGCAACCCATGCAATAGTTGGCGAAGGTCCGCGCACCATCTTGCAGAGCAGCCTTGTCGGACACGTCGATATCGACTTTTTCCAGCTCCGGACCACCGTGTTCAGCGGCGAAAGACAGCACAGGCAGAGCAGCAAAAATCAGAGCAAAAAATAACTTTTTCATCAGCCAGTCACCCTTTCCGGAACCGGTTTGGTCTTCTCGAGCCTGGTGTAGAACGGCATCAGAATGAAGTAGGCGAAGTACAGGAAGGTGCAGATCTGCGACACCAGCGTGCGCTCCGGCGTCGGGGCCAGTACGCCCAGAATGCCGAGAATCACGAAGGAAATGCAGAACACCACCAGCCAGATTTTGCTCATCCAGCCCTTGTAACGCATCGATTTGACCGGGCTGCGATCCAGCCACGGCAGCACGAACAGCATGGCAATCGAGGCGCCCATGGCGATCACGCCCATGAGTTTGTCCGGGATCGCACGCAAGATCGCGTAGAACGGTGTGAAGTACCAGACCGGTGCAATGTGCTCAGGCGTCTTGAACGGGTTGGCTTGCTCGAAGTTTGGTTTTTCGAGGAAGTAGCCGCCCATTTCCGGGAAGAAGAACACGATAAAGCAGAAGATGAACAGGAACACCACTACGCCGACGATGTCTTTCACGGTGTAGTACGGATGGAAGGCAATGCCATCCAGCGGGACACCGTTTTCGTCTTTGTGCTTCTTGATGTCGACGCCATCAGGGTTGTTCGAGCCGACTTCGTGCAGCGCCAGAATGTGCAGCACCACCAGACCAAGAATCACGATCGGCAGCGCGACGACGTGCAGGGCGAAGAAGCGGTTCAGGGTAATCCCGGAGATCAGGTAGTCACCACGAATCCACTGGGTCAGGTCGTTGCCGATCACCGGAATCGCACCGAATAGCGAGATGATCACCTGGGCACCCCAGTAGGACATCTGACCCCAAGGCAGCAGATAACCCATGAAGGCCTCGGCCATCAGCGCCAGGTAGATCAGCATGCCGAATACCCAGACCAGTTCACGTGGTTTCTGGTACGAACCGTAGAGCAGGCCACGGAACATGTGCAGATAGACCACGATGAAGAACGCCGAAGCGCCAGTGGAGTGCAGCAGACGCAGGATCGAGCCGTACTCGACATCGCGCATGATGTATTCGACGGAAGCGAACGCCTCTTCTGCCGACGGCGTGTAGCTCATCGTCAGCCAGACACCGGTGACGATCTGATTGACCAGCACCAGCAGCGCCAGCGAGCCGAAGAAATAGAAGAAGTTGAAGTTTTTTGGCGCGTAATACTTGCTGAGATGGTCTTCCCACATTTTGGTCGCAGGGAAGCGCGCATCCACCCAATCCATGAACTTGCTCATCACGCTTTCTCCGTATCGACGCCAATGACAATCAGGTCATCGGTCTCATAGGAATGCGGGGGAACTGGCAGGTTCAAAGGCGCGGGTTGCGACTTGTAGACGCGGCCAGCCAGATCGTAGTGGGAGCCGTGGCAAGGGCAGAAATAGCCACCGACCCAGTCTTTACCCAGATCTGCAGGCGCCACTTCGGGACGGAAGGTTGGTGAGCAACCCAAGTGAGTGCAGATCCCGATCAGCAGGAGAATTTCCGGCTTGATCGAACGCACTTCAGGGTCGACATAGGTGGGTTGCGTGGAGTTCTTGGAAGTCGGATCGGAGAGCTGGCCCTCGATCTTCTTGAGATTCCCCAGGATTTCCGCAGTACGGCGGACAATGAACACCGGCTGGCCGCGCCACTCGGCAATCATCTGCTGTCCTGGCTCGATCTTGCTGACATTCACTTTCACCGGTGCACCGGCGGCTTTCGCCTTGGCACTGGGAAACCATGACCCCACGAACGGGACCGCAGCCCCCACCGCTCCTGCAGCACCCACCACGGATGTGGCTGCTACCAAGAAGCGACGCCGGCCTGCATTCACGCCGTCATTGCTCATTCAGTCCTCTCCCATCAGCTTTGTGGCCTGTTAAATCAGGCATCTACTAAATAAATCAATGTTACTTATAAAAATTTTGCCGAGATGGTAATGAAAAGCCCCAATTCTGACAAGGGAATTACCCGGAGCTCATACCCTCAAGCCTTGCAGTATAGGGGGTCTACGAATGTGGCAAGTTGTCACAGCGCAATTCTTTTGATAAATCGCAGGCATAAAAAAACGCCCGGTTCCGTGAGGAATCGGGCGTTCTTTTTTGAACGTGGAAACGAATTAACGCTTCGAGTACTGCGGACGCTTACGCGCTTTACGCAGACCAACTTTCTTACGTTCAACTTCACGGGCGTCGCGAGTAACGAAGCCAGCTTTGCGCAGAGCGCTACGCAGGGTTTCGTCGTAGTCCATCAGAGCGCGAGTGATGCCGTGGCGGATTGCGCCAGCCTGACCACTTACACCACCACCGATGACAGTGACGTAGATGTCGAACTTCTCGACAGTCTCGGTCAGTTCCAGCGGCTGACGAACTACCATGCGGGCAGTTTCGCGGCCGAAGAACGAGTCCAGGGAGCGGTTGTTGATGGAGATGTTACCAGTACCCGGACGCAGGAAAACGCGTGCGGTTGCGGTCTTGCGACGGCCAGTGCCGTAATTTTGAGTCGCCGACATAATGAACTATTCCGTTAAATCTTCAGTTCTTGGGGCTGCTGAGCAGTATGAGGGTGTGCAGCGCCCGCATAGACTTTCAGCTTACGGTACATGTCACGACCCAGCGGGTTCTTAGGCAGCATGCCTTTAACCGCGGTCTCGATCACGCGCTCAGGGGCTTTGGCGATCAGCTTTTCAAAGTTGATCGACTTGATGCCGCCCGGGAAACCGGAGTGGGAGTAGTACATTTTGTCAGTGGTTTTAGCGCCGGTTACACGGATCTGCTCGGCGTTGATTACGACGATGTAGTCGCCGGTGTCAACGTGAGGAGTGTACTCAGGCTTGTGCTTGCCACGCAGACGGCTCGCGATTTCGGTGGCCAGACGACCCAGGGTCTGACCAGCAGCGTCGACGACAAACCAGTCGCGCTTTACTGTTTCCGGTTTAGCAGTAAAAGTTTTCATTCTTTATAGCCTCAGGGGCCGCCTGTAAATAAGACGGCGGATCTTACTGAATAGTGCGTACTTTGACAAGTCAAAGGCAGCCGGATACAGACGCTTTCGGGGGCTCGGGTCGGCGCGTCCGTTCAACGGCAAGATTCTTCGGCGGCGGCGCATCACTTCCACTGCAGAAAGAGGTCGGCAATTATGCAGATTGCGAAAAAATTTTCAACCTGCTTTTATGATTGTTTTGCCCAAGGAGCACCCGATGGACTATCGCCAGCTAGGCCGTACCGACCTGAACGTGAGTGCAATCTGCCTCGGCACCATGACCTGGGGCGAGCAAAACACTGAAGCTGAAGCCTTCGCCCAGATCGAACAGGCCAAGGAAGCCGGGATCAATTTCATCGACACCGCCGAGATGTACCCGGTGCCGCCGAAAGCCGACACCTACGCCACCACCGAGCGCTACATCGGCAATTATTTCAAAAGCCGTGGTGATCGGGCCGACTGGATCCTCGCCAGCAAGATCGCCGGCCCCGGCAACACCATCGACTACATCCGCGACAAAAACCTGCGCCATAACCGCCAGCACATCACCGCCGCGGTGGATGCCAGCCTCGAGCGCCTGCAGACCGATTACATCGACCTTTATCAATTGCACTGGCCAGAGCGCAGCACCAACTTTTTCGGACAGCTGGGCTACAAGCACAAGATCGAGGCCAACCTGACGCCGCTCGAAGACACCCTCGAAGCGCTCGACGAACAAGTGAAGGCCGGGAAGATCCGCCACATCGGGCTGTCCAACGAGACGCCGTGGGGCACCATGCGTTTCCTAGCCCTGGCCGAGGCCCGTGGCTGGCCGCGTGCGGTGTCGATCCAGAACCCGTACAACCTGCTCAACCGCAGCTTCGAAATCGGCCTGGCGGAAATCGCCATCCGTGAACAGTGCGGCCTGCTCGCCTACTCGCCGCTGGCGTTCGGTTTCCTGTCCGGCAAGTACGAAGGTGGCGCTCGCCCACCGAAAGGTCGCCTGAGCCTCTACAGCCGCTTCAGCCGTTATTTCAACGCGCAATCGGAAGCTGCCTGCAGCCGCTATGTGGCATTGGCCCGTGAACACGGCCTGGATCCGGCGCAAATGGCGCTGGCGTTCGTCACCCAGCAACCGTTCGTCACCAGCAACATCATTGGTGCGACGACGCTTGCGCAACTGGACAGCAACATTGCCAGTTTTGATCTGAAACTTTCCGATGAAGTGCTGGCAGGGATCGAGGCGATTCACAAGGATCATCCGAACCCGGCGCCTTGATCGACCGCTAAAAGCTTCGCGAGCAAGCCCGCTCCCACAAAGATCACTCCGTACCTGTGGGAGCGGGCTTGCTCGCGAAAGGGCCTGTCAATTCACTGCAAAGCTCACAACGAGCGCGCAATGATCTCCTTCATGATTTCATTGGTGCCGGCATAGATGCGCTGCACGCGCGCATCCGCCCACGCCCGGGCCACCGGGTATTCCCACATGAAGCCGTAGCCGCCATGCAACTGCACGCACTCGTCGAGCACCTTGCATTGCAGGTCGGTGCCCCAGTATTTGGCCATCGCCGCTGTCGGAACGTCGAGCTTGCCCTGCAGATGCAGCTCCAGGCACTTGTCGACAAATACTCGGCCGATCTGAATCTCGGTAGCCATTTCCGCCAGTTTGAAGCGGGTGTTCTGGAAGTCGGCAATCGCCTTGCCGAACGCCTTGCGATCACGGGTGTAATCCAGCGTCCATTTCAGCGCAGCTTCGGCTGAGGCCAGACCACCGATCGCTACCGTCAGTCGCTCCTGTGGCAATTCCTGCATCAAATAGGCAAATCCCGCCCCGGCCTGACCCAACAGGTTTTCTTTCGGTACGCGCACGTCCTGGAAGAACAATTCCGACGTGTCCTGAGCCTTCATTCCGACCTTCTCCAGGCGTTTGCCCTTCTCGAAGCCCGGCGTATTCGCCTCTACCACAAACAGGCTAGTGCCCTTGGCACCGGCCTTCGGATCAGTCTTGGCGACGACGATAACCAGATCAGCGAGGAAGCCGTTGGTGATGAAAGTCTTGGAGCCGTTGATCACGTACTCGTCGCCATCCAGCACCGCCGTGGTCTTGACCCCTTGCAGGTCGGAACCGGCACCCGGTTCGGTCATGGCAATCGCACTGACCATCTCGCCAGAGACCAGTTTCGGCAGGTATTTGTGCTTAAGCGCTTCGCTGCCGTAATGCAGGATGTACGGTGCGACGATGTCCGAATGCAGCGAAAAGCCGATACCGGTCAGACCCAAGCGACCGACTTCTTCGATCACCACCGCGCTGTACAGAAAGTCCGCGCCCAGGCCGCCGTATTCTTCCGGCAGGTGTGAGCAGAGCATCCCCGCCTCCCCGGCCTTGTTCCACAGCTTGCGGTCGATGTGGCCTTGTTTCTCCCATTGCGCATGGAACGGGACAGCCTCTTTTTCGAGGAAGGTTCGTACGCTGTCGCGGAACAATTCGTGCTCGGAGCTGAACAAGGTTCTGGGGATCATGCGGCACCTTTCATTCTTGTTGGAGGGATATGACCTTCAGAGACTAAGCCTCACCTCCGACACAGGACACTGGACACATCCGACAAAAAATAAGACGATCCAGCCGTCTGGTGACCACTTTCCCTTATAAAAACAAAACAAAAGTTGAATTATGTCCAAGCAAGTCTCCACGCCCTTGCGGCGCGTCAGCATCCTGGCAATCGACCGGGTTTTCGCATCCACTCTCATGCAGGCCAAGGATTTCTTCCATCTGGCCAGCCTGCGTTACGGCAAACAACTGGGCCACGGCCTGACACCGGCGTTTGAAACCCGCCTGGTCAGCCCCGACGGCAAACCGGTGAACAGCTTCAGTGACGTGATGATGCCGGTGGACGGCGGCCTGGAAAACGCCGACGTCATCATCCTCCCGGCGTTCTGGGACGACTTTGAAACCCTGTGCGGCCGTTATCCACAGATCCTGCCATGGCTGCGCGAGCAGCATGCCCGCGGCGCCGTGCTCTGCGGCGAAGCCACCGGGGTATTCTGGCTGGCCGAGGCCGGACTGCTCAATGGCAAGGAAGCGACCACCTACTGGCGTTTCTTCAATGCCTTCGCCGAGCGCTTCCCCAAGGTGTACCTCAATCAGGACAAGCACCTGACCGACGCTGACAACCTGTATTGCGCCGGCGGCACCACTTCGGCCTGCGATCTCTATATCTACCTGATCGAACGCTTCTGCGGCGCCAACGTGGCGCAAGCCGTGGCCCGCGACATTCTGTATGAAGTGCAGCGCAGTTATTCGCCGGGTCGCATCGGTTTCGGCGGGCAGAAGCTGCACCAGGACGTGATCATCCTGCAGATCCAGCACTGGCTTGAAGAGCATTTCGCCGACAAGTTCCGCTTCGAAGACGTGGCCCGCGAGCACGGCATGAGCATCCGCAACTTCATGCGCCGCTTCCAGACCGCGACTGGTGACAAGCCGCTGCACTACCTGCAACGGTTGCGTATAGAGACCGCCAAGGGCTTGCTGTCCGGCAGCCGCAAGAGCATCAAGACCATCAGTTATGAGGTCGGTTACGACGATGCGAGCTTCTTTGCGCGGCTGTTCCGCCAGCACACCGAGCTGTCGCCGAACCAGTATCGGCAGCAGTTTCAGCAGGCTGCGTAGCTTTTGAACGACACAAGGACTCCTGTGGGAGCGAGCTTGCTCGCGAAAGCATACTTTCAGTCGGCATCTATTTAGCTGACACACCGCATTCGCGAGCAAGCCCGCTCCCACAGGGGTACTGCGTCGCATAAAAAAAGGCCTGCAATTGCAGGCCCTTTTTGTATTCCGAAGCTGTTTAAGGCTTGTGCGCCCGCGACAGGAATTCGTGCGATTGCATCTCCAGCAGACGGCTGAGCGTACGCTGGAATTCGAACGTCAGGCGTCCGCCGGTGTACAGGTCTTTCAACTCGACTTCGGCAGAAATGATCAGCTTGACGTTACGGTCGTAGAACTCGTCGACCATGTTGATGAAACGCCGGGCGATGTCGTCGGTGGTGACGCTCATCTGCTCGACGCCGCTGAGCAGCACCGCGTGGAAGATCTTGCCCAGCTCGATGTAGTCGTTCTGGCTGCGCGGACCGTCGCACAGTTCGCGGAAGTCGAACCAGGCCACGTCGTCGCAGGTGCGCAGGGCACGGATTTCGCGGTTCTCGATGATCAGCACATCGTTTTCCACCGCTGCCGTGCATTCCGGCGTCAGGGCCTTGAAGCTCTTGCGCAGGCTTTCATGGGCGGCTTCGTCCAGCGGATAGTGGAACAGCTCCGCTTGTTCGAGGTGGCGCAGACGGTAGTCGACGCCGCTGTCGACGTTGACGATTTCGGTGTTCTGCTTGATCAGTGCAATGGCCGGCAGGAACCGCGCGCGCTGCAGACCGTCCTTGTACAAGCCGTCCGGGACGATGTTCGAGGTCGCGACCAGGGTCACGCCGTTCTTGAACAGCTCTTCCATCAGCGTGCCGAGGATCATCGCGTCGGTGATGTCCGAGACGAAGAATTCATCGAAGCAGATCACTCGCGACTCGGTCGCGAAGCGCTTGGCGATGATGGTCAGCGGGTTTTTCTCGCCGCCGAGGGTTTTCATCTCTTCGTGCACACGCTTCATGAAGCGGTGGAAGTGGGTGCGGGTCTTTTCCTTGAACGGCAGCGCTTCAAAGAAGGTGTCGACCAGGTAAGTCTTGCCGCGACCCACACCGCCCCAGAAGTACAGGCCCTTGACCGGCGTCTGATCCTTCTTGCCAAACAGCTTGCCCAGCAAACCCGGCTTATTCTGCTCAGCCGCGATCAGGTCGTCGTACAGGCGCTGCAGATGACGCACGGCAGTTTCCTGCGCGGCGTCATGGAAGAAGTCCGGGCGTTTCAGATCAGCTTGGTATCGTTCTAGGGGCGTCATAATTCGTTAGCAAGGCAACAAAAACGGGCCGTCACTGTAGCGACGGCCCGTAGGAATGGCAATCAGCCCTTGGTCGGGCCGCGCCGCGGATTAGTCCTGAACCGGGGTCAGCGCAACGCGCAGAGCCTCGATGGCCGCGTCCCGCGCAGCAGTATCGGCGAACGCCGGGCTGTCGCCAACGCACTCGCCTTCCAGCCACACGCTGAAGCTCAGGTCTTGATTGCGAATGTCCAGCGCCTGACCGGCCTGCAGTTGCTTGGTCACTTGGCCGGCGGTTTTGCCGTCGGCAAAGTTGCGCGACAGCAATAGTTGCTCGCCATCAGCCGCCAGCAGACGGAAGCGGAAGCTGCCGTCGTCTTCACGGAAGCTCACGAAACGTGCAGCTTTCACGGCTTTCTTTTTGGTGGTCGCCGCGACTTGCACCTGATTGACGAACGAACGCAGGCCGACCGCTTCACGCAGTTCGTTGAGGAACGGCGTCGCCACCGCACGAGCCTTTTTCGCGCCGTGTTGCAGGATGTCTTCCAGATCCGCCGGGCGCTCGATCAACTGGTGGTAGCGCTCGCGGGACTCGCCCAGTTCATTGTCGAGCAACTGGAACAGACGATTCTTCGCCTCGCCCCAACCCAGACCGCCGAGCAGTTCACTGCGGAATTCGTCCGCCTGCGCCGGTGTGGCGAACGCCTGGAACAGGGTGAACAGGTGCGAGTTGTCCGGATCTTTGGCTTCGCCCGGCGCTTTGGAGTCGGTGACGATCCGCGAGATCGCGTCCTTCATCTCTTTGGCGCTGGAGAACAGCGGGATGGTGTTGTCGTAGCTCTTCGACATCTTGCGCCCGTCGAGGCCGGGCAAGGTCGCCACGCTCTCCTCGATCAGCGCCTCAGGCATGGTGAAGAACTCTTTGCCTTGGCCGAACAGGTGGTTGAAGCGCTGGCCGATGTCGCGGGCCATTTCCACGTGCTGGATCTGGTCACGACCGACCGGGACCTTGTGCGCGTTGAACATCAGGATGTCCGCCGCCATCAGCACCGGGTAGCTGTAGAGACCCATGGTGATCCCGGCATCCGGGTCTTCACCGCTCTCGACGTTCTTGTCCACCGAGGCCTTGTAGGCGTGCGCCCGGTTGAGCAAGCCTTTGGCGGCGACGCAGGTCAGCAGCCAGGTCAGCTCGGGGATTTCCGGGATGTCGGACTGGCGATAGAAGGTCACACGGTCGACATCCAGGCCACCGGCCAGCCAGGTCGCGGCGATTTCCAGACGCGAGCGCTGGATGCGCAGCGGGTCATCGCATTTGATCAAGGCGTGGTAGTCGGCCAGGAAGTAGAACGAATCGGCATTGCTGTCGCGGCTGGCGAGAATCGCCGGGCGGATGGCGCCGGCGTAGTTGCCCAGGTGCGGCGTGCCGGTGGTGGTGATGCCGGTGAGGATACGGGTACGGTTCGTCATGGGTAATCGCTTGTCAGACTGCAATCAATTCGAGAGACGCGGCAGGATCAGATCCTTGAGATCGGTCAGCTTGCCATGAAAAAAGTGTCCGCATTCTGCCACTTTCAGCAGCTCATGGGGGCGCTGGAGTTTTTCCGACCAGTCGTAGACCAACTGCGGATCGATCACTTCGTCGGTTTCCGGCTGGATCACGGTCAGCTCGCCGTGCTGTGGCAGTTGATCCTGATCGCCCAGGCGCATCACCGCCGGCGCGACCATAAACAACTGCTTGAGCTGCACGCCTTGGGCTTCGAGACGACCGCCGAGACTTGCTGCAACAAATCCGCCGAAGGAGAAACCGAACAGCGTCAGCGGCAGCTCCGGATGCTTTTCCAGTAGCCATGCTGCGGCAGCCTGAGCGTCGTCGACTTCACCGCTGCCCATGTCGTGGGAGCCTTCGCTGGCACCGACGCCGCGATAGTTGAAGCGCAAGGTGATCAAACCTGCGTCGCGCGCAGTGCGCTGCAGGGTCGAGACGACCTTGTTGAGCATGGTGCCGCCCTGCACCGGGTTTGGATGGCAGATCAGCGCGATGCCGACTGGCTGCTCGTTATCGAGGTACAGCGCCTCGATTTGGCCGACTGGGCCGGCAATCACTACAGGGGTTTCACGCATCAGCAAGGAAGGAACTCCGTGACCTCGAATCGGGTCGACTCGTCTAGCAAATTGTCTGTGCCAATCTATTGCGAGTGAATCGCGGTATACAGCGCAGGTTCGAGCCGTTAACGTAAAGCAAAGCCGTTTATAGAGGAAGGACTCGTGGAACACTCGCTCTTAGTTTGGTTGTTACCGACTCTTGCCCTGGTTGTGGGTGTCGCCATTGGATTCCTGATCGCTCGCGTCGCACCGAATGCCGCGCCGAGCCGCACGCAGCGTCAACTGGATGATATCCAGGAGCGTTTCGACAGCTATCAAAACGAGGTGGTCACTCACTTCAACAGCACCGCGACGCTGGTCAAGAAGCTGACCCAGAGCTATCAGGAAGTGCAGGATCATCTCGCCGAGGGTGCCAACCGCCTGGCCCTGGACGAGCAGACCCGTCAACGCCTGATCGCCGCTTTGCACGCCGATGCCGCGCAGGCACCGCGCGAACGCCTGACGCCGCCGCGCGATCAGGAGCCGCCACGCGACTACGCACCGAAAGCCCCGAACTCGCCGGGCATGCTCGATGAGCATTATGGCCTGAAGAAGTAATCAGTCTTCGCTGCAAGCAAAAAGCCCCCGGACAATTCGGTTGTCCGGGGGCTTTTTTTGTATCTGATGATTTGAGGGTGTTGGTCCGGCCCCTTCGCGAGCAAGCCCGCTCCCACAGGGTCATGTGGTGAACGCAGATTCTGTGAACAACACCCATCCCTGTGGGAGCGGGCTTGCTCGCGAAAGGGCCAGCACGGGCAATCCAAAAAAATGCCCGGTCACAAGACCGGGCATTTCTTCACTCAAGCATTCACTTACGGATACTGCTGAACCGTCCCCGGCTGTTGCTGCTGACCACCATACTGCTGACCCGGAATCGCTTTCAGGTTGACCTCGACGCGGCGGTTCTGCGCACGGCCATTGACGTCGCCGTTGCTGGCAATCGGGTTATCCGGGCCGGCACCACGGGCGCTCAGGTTGGCACCGCTGACACCTTGCGAGGTCAGGTAGGTCGCTACGCTCTGCGCACGACGCTGGGACAGGTCCATGTTGTGCTGACGGCTGCCGGTGCTGTCGGTGTAGCCGACGATTTCGATCTGGTTCTGGTTGAACTCTTTCAGCGAGTTCGCCAGGTTGTTCAGCGGCTGGTAGAAGCTTGGGGCGATGTTCGCCGAATCGGTGGCGAAGGTGATGTTGCCTGGCATGATCAGCTTGATCTGATCGCCCTGGCGCTGCACTTCAACCCCGGTGTTGGCCATGCTGGCGCGCAGCTTTTTCTCTTGCTGGTCGGCGTAGTAACCGTAACCGGCCGCCGAGGCACCAACGACCGCCGCGCCGATCAAGGCACCCTTGCCACGGTTGTTGTGGTCGATGGCGGCACCCGCCAGGGCGCCGGCCAGCGCACCGAGACCGCCATACTTGGCGGTTTTGCTCATGCCTTGCGAGCCACCGTCGGCCTGCCCCTGATTGTCATACGGGTTGGGCGAGGCGCAGCCGGCCAACATGGCCACAGCGGTAGCAACAATAATCAAACGAGGCGTGGTGAACATGAAGAGCTCCTGGTTTTTTTCGCATTCTGTGTGGCAGCGGCCCTAGGCAATAGACCTGTGCGGGCGTTGGATCATGACAATGCCGAAAAATTCCGCTGCACACTCGTGACAAAATGTTTAGGCGCGCACGAACGGGTTTTCCCGCATTTCATCTCCGAGACGCGTGTCCGGGCCATGCCCGGCAACCACGATTGCGTCTTCGTCGAGGGTGTACAGCCGCTGCTTGATCGATCGCACGATGGTCGCCTGATCGCCGCCCCACAAATCCGTGCGCCCTACCCCGCGACGAAACAACGTGTCGCCGGCAATCAACAGCTTAGCCTCGGAAAACCAAAAGCTCATGGAACCGGGCGTATGTCCCGGCGTATGCAGCGCCACGCCGCAGCCGCAGGCCAGTTCTTCATCGTCGCTCAACCAGCGATCCGGCGACGGCACCGGCGTGTAGGGCACACCGAACATCTGGCATTGCATTTCAAGGTTGTCCCACAGGAACTGGTCTTCCTTGTGCAGATGCAGGGTTGCGCCGGTCTTTTCCTTCATCTGCCCGGAGGCGAGGAAATGATCGAGATGCGCGTGGGTGTGGATGATGCTGACCACTTTCAGACCGTGGGCATCGAGGCGCGCCATGATCAGATCGGGGTTGCCGCCCGGATCGACGACGATGGCTTTTTTAGTGATCGGGTCGCCGATGATCGTGCAGTTGCATTGCAGCGGGCCGACAGGGAAGGTTTCGCGGATGAGCGCAGGCGCTGGAACAGTCATGGGGCAATCCTGATCAATATTCGACGGCGGCGAAAACCGCTGATGCCGAAGATTTTAGCGGGACTAGATCATTAACCCCAGCGCCTTGGCGCGGGCCACCGCCTGAGTACGCCGCTCAACCCCCAACTTGCTGTTGATATGGCTGGCATGGGTTTTCACCGTATGCAGCGAAATGAACAGTTGCTCGCTGATTTCCTGATTGGAACAGCCCTGGGCAATCAAACGCAGCACCGCCAGCTCGCGACTGCTGAGTTGTTCGGCAGATCCACATTCAATGACAGGACGGGCAACCACCAGCGGAAAATGCGTCAGCAACTGCTGTCCTGCCAGTGCTGGCGAGTTTTGCAGCTGGCTGCGCAGCCAGTCCGGATGCGCGTTGATCAAGGCGTCAAATGGCTGTATCACGCCGCCCGTCGCCGCTTCCAGCGCCTGGTTCAATGCTTTGCGTGCCTCGGATTCGCGACCACTGCTCAGCAGCAAATTCACTTTCTGCGCCAGCGCCATCACACACAGCAACTGGCGCCCGGTTTGCTGACCGTTTTCCAGCAACACATTCAACCGCCCTTCGGCGAGCATCGGCTGGCCCTTGATCACGTCGAGCAACGCTTGTTGCAATTCCACATGCAGCGGCAGCTGTGGATGAAATTCCGGTGGTGCGGCTGCACGTTCGCCGGTGTAGGTCTGGCCCAGTCGTGCCAGCCAGGCTTCGGCCAGATCAGTGCGGCCTTGCGCCAGCCACAGTTCGCATTTGACCAGGGTGATCATCGCCAGATAGTAGATCGGCGGCACATCCCATATATGCATCAGACGCTCGGCTTCAGCGAGTTCGGCGAAGGCCTTGGCGAATTCGCCGAGGCTGCCGTCGAGACGGGCGATCACGCAGTGACCGATCAATACGCTGATATCGCGACAGGCCCGCGCTTCGGCCAGACCGCTCAGCAATCGGGCCCGGGCCTGCTGCGGTTGCAAGCGCATCGACAGCAGAAAACCTTCATACAGCGTCAATCGCGCACGCACCGCGTACAGACGTTGCGCCGACAACCCGCGCAGACGATCAAGACCCTGATGCACCTCATCCAGTGCCCGCAGAATTTCCCCACGCGATTGCAGGACCCGCGCCCGGTCGTAATGCGCCAAGGCTTCGAACAACGGATTGCCGACCCGCTGCGCCAGCTCGAGGGATTCTCGATTCAAGCCCCGCGCACGCCACAGGTCACCGTCGGCGATCGCCAGATTGGACAAGGTCGACAGGCACATCAGGCGTTGCCCGTAACGTTTCACCGGCAGGCTTTCCAGCGCTTCGCTGCAATAGCGCTGGGTCAGCTCACGATGCCCGCGCCCGCGGGCGATGATGCCGCTGAGCGCCAGCCATTGCGCGAGCATCGACTTCTGCGCAGAGGCCGAAGGCGCCGGCAGGAAACGACTTAAATGACTGGCCAGCTCTTCAGCGGCATCCAGCTGACAGGCCAGCCCGAGCGCCCAGCTGTAGAGCACGATCAAGCGTGGCGTGCTGATCAGCAGACTGTCGGGCAAGTCCATTTTCCAGCGCAGCAGCATGCCCACATTCTGCTCGGCGAGCAGTTGTTCCTCGGACAGGTTCTGCACCAGATTCGCTGCGACATCCAGATGGCCGGCGCGCAAGGCCTGCTCCACCGCTTCGTCGAGGAGCCCTTGAGCATTGAACCAGCGACAGGCGCGCAGGTGCAGGGTCGCCGCCGGCACCAGCGTCTGGGTCACGGGACGGCTGCGCAGCAGATCGGAAAACAAATGGTGATAGCGATACCAGTGACCGTGTTCGTCCAGCGGCACCAGAAATACCTGATGCGCCAACAGAAACCGCAGGATTTCGGCGCTGTCGTGGGCTTCGCGCACCGCGTCGCACAGCTCGCTGCAAAAGCGCTCTTGAGGGGCGGTGTCGTAGAGAAACGCCTGCACCTCGGCCGGCAGGCAATCGATCACTTCTTCCAGCAGGTAATCGCGGATCAGCCCTTCCCCGCCGTTCAGCGCGGGTGGCAGCGGAGCCCCGCTGCCAGCCTCGGAGACCGCAAGCAACCAGAAACGCAGTCCGGCCACCCAGCCTTCGCTGCGCTGGATCAGGTTTTCCAGCGCTTCGCCGCGCAATGAACTGCTGTGTCGATCGAGCAGCGTCAGGGCTTCATCGTGGGTCAGGCGCAAGTCCTGCTCATGCAGTTCGAGCAACTGGCGCGACAGGCGCAGACGCGCCAGATGCCAGTCCGGGCGCTGCCGACTGGTGACCATGACCAGCAAGCCATCGGGAAGATGATTGAGGAAAAACTGCAGGCAACGGTCGAGTACCGGGCCTTGGGCGAGATGGTAGTCGTCGAGCACCAGCAACAGCGGCGCCGTCGGTTGCAGTTGCAGGGCCAACTCATCGAGCAAGCCGTCGAGCCATTCTTCGAAGGCGAACGGCTGATGGCGCTGGCGCATCTTCAACAGGCCGAGTGCACGACTGCCCAGATCCGGAAAGTAGTCCTGCAGTCCCTCCAGCAATCGCTCGAGAAACCGCCCCGGATCGTTATCCCGTGGGCTCAATCCCAGCCAGAGACTTTGCCAGTGCCCCGGCAGGCTCTGACAGAACTCCACCGCCAGCGAACTCTTGCCGAACCCGGCCGGAGCGCAGACCAGTAACAGACGTCCACCGAGCCCGGTTTGCAGGCGCTCGCAGAGACGTGGCCGCAAGACGTATCCGTCCGGCAGCGGAGGACGGAAAAAACGTCCGTCCAGTGCCGCGACGGCAACGCTTGCGGGACCCGGAAGTGGGGACAGATCAGTCATGGCCGGCTCTTGTTCGAATGGCGGTTGGCGGCGTAGCAGATGTCCGCAGCCTAGCCTTAAACGTAGCGGTTATGAAGGTTGCTGCTACAAATGGCTACAAAAAGACTGTCGAGAGCCGGCAGCTCCTACAAAAATCAACGCCAAAAAAAACGCCCCGAACCAGTCGGGGCGTTTTTTCGAGGATGCGGCCTCGGGTCAAAGCTTAGCGGATACCGTCCTGGCCCAGGTTGCCCGGCTGGAATTCGCTCTTGGTGGCAGAGAAACCGAAGTCATACGCTGATTTTTCTTCGTTCTTCATGCCCAGCGCCAGGTAGCGACCCGATTGCAGGTCGTACAGGGCTTCCAGCGCGTACCACGGCACTTGCTTGTCGTAGTAGTCCTCGGCATGCGCTTCGGCGACACGCCACAGCTGACCGCGACCGTCGTAGTGGTCGATGACTGCTGCCTGCCAGGTGTCTTCGTCGATGTAGAAGTCACGTTTGGCATAGATATGGCGCTGACCCGGTTTCAGGGTGGCGACCACGTGCCAGACACGACGCAACTCGTAACGGGTCAGGTCCTGGTTGATATGGCCGGCCTTGATGATGTCGGCGTACTTGAGGGTCGGCGAGTCGATCTTGTAACTGTTGGAGGCAATGTACATCTCTTTCTTGCCTTCGAGCTTCCAGTCGTAGCGATCCGGCGCACCGTTGTACATGTCGAGGTTGTCGGAGGTACGCAGACCGTCCGCCGCAGTGCCCGGGCCGTCATAGGACACTTGCGGTGCCTGACGCACACGACGCTGACCAGTGGCGTAGACCCACGCCTTGCGCGGCTCCTTCACCTGGTCGAGGGTTTCGTGCACCAGCAGTACGGTACCGGCCAGACGTGCCGGCGCGGTCACTTTCTGCTTGAAGTAGAACAGGATGTTGCCCGGGTTGGCCGGATCGTAGTCCTTCATCTTGTCGCGGAACACGAACTGGTCCTGGAAGTACACCAGGCTGAACGAGCCGTTGGTTTGCGGAGTCGCCTGGGTCACCAGACGGGTCACGCTGCCACCGCGATAGCGGGTGATGTGGTTCCAGATCACTTCCAGACCGCTTTTCGGAATCGGGAACGGCACGGCAGTGTCAAAGTTTTCCAGACCGTTACCGCCTGCGACCAGATTGGTGGTGGTGGCGTTTTTCTTGATCGCGGCGAACACGTCATCCGGCACGGTCGAGCCGCGATGGGACGGATAAACCGGAATCTTGAAGGTGTCCGGGTAGCGCTTGAACATCGCGTACTGGCCCGGAGCAAGCTTGTCCTTGTACTGCTCGACGTTCTGCGCGGTGATGGTGAACAGCGGTTTTTCACTGCCGAACGGATCGGACAGGAAGCCCTTGCTGTCGACCGTGCCGGCATTTTTCGCCAACGGTTTCCAGGCAGGGATCGAACCGTCGGCGTTGCCGGCCATTTCGGCGCCCATCGGGGTCAGGCTCTTGCCCAGCTTGTCGGCTTCGGCGGCGGGAACGGCCGCCATGACGCTGGTCGCCAGCAGCGACAAACCCAGAACACTCGCGTGGAACAGACTCTTTGTTATTTTCATATGTGTGTTCGTCCTGAAAAAACTGTGCTTAGAAGTTCACGCCGACGCTCAAGGCCACGAAGTCACGATCGTCCACGGTCGTGTAGTCGCCGCCAAAGAAGTTGGTGTAGGCCAGGCTCGCCGTGTAGGTGTTCTGGTATTCGGCATCGAGACCGAGGCTGATGGCCTTGCGACCTTCCTCGAAGTTGCCGCCAGGGCCTGGCGAGTAACCTTTCACGTCGTGCGACCAGGCCACGTTCGGCTTGAGGTTCACACCGGCAAACACGTCGCTGTAATCCCAGATGGCACGAGCGCGATAGCCCCACGAAGTGGCCGTGGTGAAACCATCGTTGTTGCAGTTGCTGGAAACGTTGTCGCGCGAAGCCCCCGGCCCGGCACCGTTGATGGTGGAGGTGTTGAGGATCTGCGAGCAGGTGTTGAGACCTCCCGTGGCAGGCAGTTCGCCCGGGCCGAACACCGGATCGCGGCCGTAACGGGCTTCGGATTTGCTTTCCAGACCACCGACGTGGGTCACGCCGACTTCACCCACCAGGGTCAGCCGGTTGGCGCCCATCACCTGATCGAAGAAGTGCGTCAGGGTGGTTTGCAGCTGGGTGATTTCTTTACGGTTGTAACCGTGCAGATCCTGGCCCGGCACGCCGTTGAGGACCGACGCGTTGGTCAACGCGCCTCCCAGCGGACGGACGCCGGCGAACAGGATGTCGGTGGAGTTCAACTGCACCGGAGCATTCGGCCGGTAGCTGACTTCACCGCTCCACGCCGTACCGGTAGGCAGGGTAGTGGAGAAGCTCAGACCGTACAGGCGAATGTCTTCAGGGTATTCGATGAAGTATTCCGAGTTGCCTGCCACGACCAGCGGGCCCAGTGCCTGGAACGGCCCTGGCAATGCCTTGACGCCGTTATAGATCGACTGGGGCGCGCCGGTGGCGCTGAAGATCGGCGCACGGCTGTGGTAGTTCATGAAGTAGGCGCCGAACTCGGTGGCCAGCGGGTCGAACATGTACTTGGCGGAAACGCCCCACTGCCCGCTGTCACGCGCGTTGCGGTTGGGCGAACGGCGCACCAGCACGCCCTCTTCGTTGACGTCGACACCAGCGTTGGCCAACGGCCCGAGCGCAATACCCGGAATGGTCGAACGCTTGTTCAGTACCCGCAGGTTGTCGTCGCAACCGGTGGTCACGATGTCCGGCTGCGAGAAGAACGTGCCGCAGTTGTCGGTCACGGTCTTCTGCCAGTCGATCTGGTAGAAACCTTCGGCCGAGAGGTTTTCGGTAATGCTCTGGGACACGTAGAACATATTGACCGGGATCAGGCCTTCCTTGATCTCGGCACCCGGACGGCGGAACGCGGACACGTCGATCGGGTTGATCGAGTTGATGCCGCCGCCGATGAAGGTACTTTCGCCCCAGTTCACCACCTGCTTGCCCAGACGCACCGAACCTGGCTCATCGGCAATCGAGTAGTTGTGGTAGACGAAGGCGTCGAGGATCTGCCCGCCGGAAGAACGCGCCGCGACGTCGCGGTTGTGGTTGCTGACGTCCTTGTATTCCAGGTCCTGATTCTGCAGCGCGAAGTCGTACCAGTATTTGCCCCGGACGAAGACCCCGGTGTCGCCGTATTTCAGTTCCAGATCATGGATGCCCTTGAAAATCTTCGAGAAGGCTTGCCCGCTCTTGAAGTTCAGGTGGCCGTTGTCGGAGGTCTGGGACAGGCCCTTGCCGCCGTTGTTGACACCAATAAGGTCCTTGTTCGGCTGCTGGGTCGAGATACTCATGCCCAGGGAGAGCGAGGAGTCGAACTGACCTTCGATTTCACCGACGTTGAAACTGACGCCGAATGCGGGCCCGGCGAGCGTAGAGGCAAGACTGACGGCCAGAGGCAGTTTAGCCCGGCGCCAGAACTGGTTTACTGATGTCATCGACGCTACTCCATGTGCATTATTGTTATGGCAGTGAGTACTTTTAAAAACGCCTGGAAGACCGGGAGCCAGTAGCCACCCGACGTCACTCCAAAGTTGCATCGCCCCTGTTCGTGCGTGTGCCCCGTTCTTAAAAATCCTTGAGCGGACTATAGCCAGCAGGGGGTACTGCTTGATCCCTCTAAAGTGTGATTTGCAGCTGCCGGCCACTCTGGAACAGTCCTTTCGCCAGTCCGACACATGTCGGCACGGCAAGGATGGCTGAATTTTTCGATTTAACAAGCCAAGCGCTTGCTTGGTGGGTCTGGCGCGCCGGTTTCGGCGCGCCAGCAGACACTCAAAGTGTCGAAAGGAAGGTGCTGTTGTTGGCCTGCCATTCGGTGATGTCGAGGCGGATGCGCTTCTTGTCGAGCTTGCCGACACTGGTCTTGGGAATTTCCGTAACAAGGGCAATCTGACTTGGAATCGCCCACTTGCTCAGGTGCCCCAATTCCACGAACGGCTTGAGGTGTTCCTTGAGCTCACGCGCGCCGATCTCGTGCCCTTCGCGGATCACCAGCAGTGCAAACGGCCGCTCGCCCCACTGCGGATCGGCGATGCCCACCACTGCTACTTCGCGTACCGCCACATGACGGCTGATCAGGTCTTCGAGGTCCAGCGAGGAAATCCATTCGCCGCCAGTCTTGATCACATCCTTGATGCGGTCGCGGATGTCGATCACGCCCATGCTGTCGAGCGTTGCCACATCGCCGGTGTGCAGCCACCCACCGGCCCAGAGCTCGGCGCCCTTCTGCGGTTCGTTAAAATAGCCTTCGGTGAGCCACGGCGCGCGCAGGACCAGTTCGCCCTGGGTTTCGCCGTCGGCGGGGAGGAAGTTGCCCTCGGCGTCGACGATCGCCGCTTCCACCAACGGCCCCGGCACACCGGCCTTGATCCGGTAAGTGGTGCGTTCGTCTTCGGTGCCGGCCATCAACTCGTCGTTCAAATGCGCACAGGAAACCAGTGGCCCGGTCTCCGACATGCCGTACGCCGCCGTCAGCTGAATGCCCCGGGCCTTGGCGGTTTCATACAGCGTACGGTTGAGCGCACTCCCGCCGATGACGATTTTCCAGCCGCCGAAATCGGTGCCCTGCGCGCCTTTGGCGTTGAGCAGCATCTGCAGGATGGTCGGCACGCAGTGGGAGAACGTGACCTTCTCCTTGCGCCACAACTCGACGAGGAATTCCGGGTCGTAACGCCCCGGATAAACCTGCTTGAGCCCGAGCATGGTCGCCACGTACGGCAAACCCCAGGCATGCACATGGAACATTGGGGTGATCGGCATGTACACGTCGTTGGTGCCGAGCAGGCGCACGCTGTCGATCGCGCCCATGATGGTCGACACGCCCATGGTGTGCAGCACCAGTTGCCGATGGGTGAAGTACACACCTTTCGGGTTACCGGTGGTGCCCGTGGTGTAAAAGGTAGTGGCGACCGAGTTCTCGTCGAAGTCCTGGAAGTCGTACTGCGGGCTCGCAGCGGCCAGCAGTTGCTCATACTCGCCGACCAGGTTCGGCAGCTCGGCGGTCTTTTCCGGCAGATCGGTCAGCAGCAGGGTTTTCTCGACGGTGGTCAGGTGCGGCGCGATGGCCTGGTACAGCCCGACGAACTCGCTGTTGACCAGCACGAAGCGGTCCTCGGCGTGGTTCATGGTGTAGAGGATCTGTTCCGGCGACAGACGCACGTTGATGGTGTGGATCACCGCGCCGATCATCGGAATGGCAAACATGCATTCGAGGTAGCGATGGCTGTCCCAGTCCATCACCGCCACGGTGTCACCCGCCTTCACCCCGGCCGCCGTCAATACGTTGGCCAGCCGCGCCACCCGCTCGATCAGGGTCGGATAGCTGTAGCGCAACTGGTCTCGGTAAATGATCTCGCGGGTTTTCTCGTAACGGGCGCCGGACATCAGCAGCCGTTTGATCAGCAATGGATACTGGTAGGCCCCATCGGCCGGGGGAATGACGCGAGTCTGCAACATATGAATCCCTTTTCTGGCTGCACGGTGTTGGCGTAGAGAGCGTTACTCTAGAGCCGTTATACCCCAGTCAAATCAGCCGAAGGAATGATTTGCACAGCCGTACAAATGCTAGCTTTGCGCCAGCATTTGCCGGTATTCAGCGCCGATCAGGCTGTTTGCCCGACAGCCGCTTCGGAAGGTGTGCGTGGGAAAACCACAGCCGCGAGGAAGGTCAACGCGCCAAAACCCGCCAGAATCAAGTAAAGCCCGACAAAACCATGGCGCGGTTCGATGTAGGCAATCAGCGGAATCGCTGTCGCACTGGCGCCGAACGACAGGCAGTAACGCAGGGCGAAGACCCGCGATTGCCACTGCGGCGCGACGAAATTGGCGACCATCGAGTCGTTCACCGTCACCTGACCGAACACCACGAACATGAACGCCGCACCGAGCACGATCACTGCCCAGCCATCGACATACGCCATGGCGTACAACAGCGGCGCCTGAAACAGCGTCAACACAATAAACGGCCATTTCAGGCTGACTCGGTGCAGCACCTGGCCAATGCTCAACTGCGCGACTGCACCAAAGGCATACGCGAGGCTGACCACCACGCCGAGGGTTTGCGGCGAGGCGAACAGGTCATGCAGACGTTCCTGAAACAGCTTCGGATAGGTCATGGTGGTGGCGTTGAACACCACGCCACCGGTGGCCGTCGCCAGCGCCAGCACGCCGAATACCATGAGCATCGAAATCCGCTGCCCGGCAGCGCCCTTCAGTGCGGTGTGTGGACGCTGCGGGATCGGCTCTTCACGCACCTGCAAGGCAAAGCCGATTCCCAGCATGATCGCCACCACCCCCGGTAACACAAAGGCCGACCGCCAGCCGAACTGCGCCACCAGCAACCCGGTGATCAGCGCCGAGAACGCTACGCCGAGGTTGCCCCACATGCCATTGATGCCGATCTCCCGCCCGCGATTCTGCGCGTAGGCCACCAGCATCGCGGTGCCCACCGGGTGGTAGATCGCGGCGAAAATGCCGATCAGGGTCAACCCGATCACCAGCATCGTCGGGCTGGTGCTCAGCCCGGTGAAGATCGCCGAGGCGCCGATGCCGAAGAAAAACACCAGCATCATCTGCCGCCGACTCCAGTGATCGCCCAGCCAGCCGGCCGGTAACGAACAGGCGCCAAAGGCAATGAACCCACCCAGCGAAAGGCCGATCAGCGCGGCGTAGTCGAGGCCGAAGGCCTGGGTCATGCCGAGCACGGCGGCGGGGAAAATCAGCATGAACATGTGATCGATCACATGGGCGGCGTTGACGTAGCGAATGACGTTTCGAGATTGATTCATGGCGGCACGCTTGTGTTTGTTATGGGCGGATTGTTGTCAGCGGCTTTATGCTAAGTTGGCGAAAAAGCGCATACCTGCCAACCAGGTCATCGAATCCGACATGTTGATCAGCCACTTCGAACACGGTCCGGTGAGCGCCTATCCCCGGGATTATCTGGACGGCGCGCACCAGTCGCTGCACCTGCATCGCGAGGCGCAGTTGCTGTATGCCGTCCGAGGGATCATGCGGGTGGTCACCGACCTCGGTGCCTGGGTGATTCCGCCAAGCCGCGCAGTGTGGATTCCGCCGCAAGTCGCGCACGAGATATTCATGTCCGGCGATGTGCAGATGCGCTCGCTGTTCATTGCCCCCGAGCTGTCACCGGCCGGCCTGCAACAGTGCTGCGTGCTGGCGGTGACGCCGCTACTGCGCGAGTTGATCCTGCGCGCCGTTCAAGGCCCGCCGCACGCGGATAATCCGCTGATCCAGCAGTTGATGCTGGAAGAGCTCGCCAGCCTGGAAAACCTGCCGCTGCACATTCCAATGCCTACTGACCGACGCCTGCAGAACATCTGTCTGGCGTTGCTGCACACACCGGATCACCCCAACACCCTGGAAGACTGGGCGCAGCAGGTCGGCGCCAGCTCACGCACTCTGGCGCGGCTGTTCCAGCGACAACTGAAGATGAGTTTCAACGCCTGGCGCCAGCAACTGCGCCTGATGGAAGCGTTACCGCGCCTGCTCGCTGGGGACAGCGTGCAGCGCGTGGCGCGGGATCTGGGGTACGGCAGCGCGCGGGCGTTCAGCGCGATGTTTCGCCGGTTGCTCGGGGACAATCCCCGGGAGTACCTGAATAATCTGAGCAAACTCAGCCAACTCGTGTAGGAATTCCCCATCTCCCTGTGGGAGCGAGCTTGCTCGCGAAAGCAATCTTCCAGTCACCTGTGATATCGACTGATCCGACGCCTTCGCGAGCAAGCTCGCTCCCACAGTTTTGATCGGGTTTCAGCTCTTAGTGCATCTCGGTAAACGCGATTTTCACGCCGAGAGCGATCAGCACCGCGCCCATGGTGCGGTCGAACCAGTGGCCCATGCGGGCAAAACCGGCACGTACACGTTGCTGACTGAACAGCATCGCCACCAGGCAGAACCAGAAAGCGGTCGCAACGGCCAGGTAAACCCCGTAACCCGCCTGCACCACCAGTGGCGTGTGCGGGTTGATCACCACGGTGAACAGCGACAGGAAGAACAGAGTGGCTTTCGGATTCAGACCATTGGTCACGAAGCCCGAGGTGAACGCGCCGCGCGCGGTGCGCACGCCGGCCTCTTTGTGCAGATCATCGGTAACGGTTTTCGCCGGCTGCGCGCGCAAGGCCTTGAAGCCGATGTACAGCAGGTACGCGGCGGCGGCCCATTTCAAGGCGTTGAACAGCACGATCGACTGCGACACGATCAGGCCGATGCCCAGCAGCGAATAACCCACATGCAGGAAAATCGCCGTGCCCACGCCCAGTGCGGTCCAGGTGCCGGCGCGACGCCCATGGGTCACGCTCTCGCGCACCACCACGGCAAAGTCCGGGCCGGGGCTGGCCACGGCCAGCAGATGGATCAGTGCAACGGTCAAGAACTCGGTCCAGTACATGGGGGCTCCTCTGGGGGTGATCATCAACTTGAACACATCGCCTGAATGCTTTTCCCCTGTGGGAGCGGGCTTGCTCGCGAATGGCGTTGTGTCAGGCAACCTTTATGGGTCTGACACGCCCTCTTCGCGAGCAAGCC
>NZ_JASCPO010000190.1:0-11461 GCF_029960145.1 Pseudomonas sp. PS01299
TCGGTCATCGTTTTTGCCTGTTTATTATTTTTGCGCGGGCTCACGGTTGGCGGGCCGCAAGTTGCGGCCCGCCGGGACGGTCAGGCAATGCGCGTCAGCATTCCACCCAGTTCACAGCCAGGCCGCCCCGTGAAGTCTCTTTGTATTTGTCGTGCATGTCGGCGCCGGTATCGCGCATGGTGCGGATTACCCGGTCGAGGGAAATGAAGTGTTTGCCGTCGCCGCGCAGGGCCATTTGCGTGGCGTTGATCGCCTTCACCGCGGCGATGGCATTGCGTTCGATACACGGCACCTGCACCAGGCCGCCGACCGGGTCGCAGGTCAGGCCGAGGTTGTGTTCCAGGCCGATTTCAGCGGCGTTTTCCAGTTGCTCCGGGGTTGCGCCGAGCACTTCAGCGAGGCCCGCCGCGGCCATGGCGCAGGCCGAACCGACTTCGCCCTGGCAGCCGACTTCGGCGCCGGAGATCGAGGCATTTTTCTTACACAGAATGCCGACGGCGGCGGCGCCCATGAAGAAAGCGACGACGTCCTCGTCAGACGCGTCCGGATTGAATTTCATGTAGTAGTGCAGAACGGCCGGAATGATCCCGGCCGCGCCATTGGTCGGCGCGGTCACCATGCGCCCGCCGGCAGCGTTCTCTTCGTTGACGGCGAGGGCGAACAGGTTGACCCACTCCATCGCCGACAGCGTCGAACTGATGACATTCGGCTTGCCGATTTCCAGCAGGCTGCGGTGCAATTTCGCCGCGCGGCGCGGCACGTTCAGCCCACCGGGCAGGATGCCTTCGTGGCGCAGACCCTGTTCGACACACTCGCGCATCACCGACCAGATGTGCAGCAGGCCGTTACGGATTTCAGCGTCGCTGCGCCAGGCCCGTTCGTTGGCCATCATCAGTTCCGACACGCGCAAATTGTGCTGCCTGCACAGGTTCAGCAGTTCGGCAGCGCTGGAAAAATCGAACGGCAGCACCACGTCGCCGGCCGGTGCCACACCGGACTCGGCCTCCGCGGCTTCGATGATGAAACCGCCGCCAATCGAGTAGTACGTTTGCGTAAACAGCTCGGCGCTTTCGCCAAAGGCTGTCAGCGACATGGCGTTGGGGTGGTAGGGCAGGCTTTCGTCGAGCAGCAGGAGATCGTGCTGCCAGTTGAAGGAAATTTCTCTCTGGCCGGCCAGCAGCAACACGCCGCTTTCGCGCAGTTGCTGGATGCGTGGATCGATGGTCGCCGGATCGATGCTGTCCGGCCATTCGCCCATCAGGCCCATGACCGTCGCGCGGTCGGTGGCGTGGCCGACGCCGGTGGCCGACAGCGAACCGTACAAACGGATTTCCACGCGACGCACATCGTTGAGCAAGCGTTGCTCGATCAGCGCCTGGGCGAAGGTCGCGGCGGCGCGCATCGGGCCGACGGTGTGGGAACTGGACGGACCGATGCCGACTTTGAATAGATCGAAAACACTGATAGCCATGCTAAACCCTTACAAGCAATGGAGTAGGAATCGCTGCCATTTTTTGTAGGACAAGCGCAATGTCGGCGATACTGCCTACCTCGGTCCTACGTGACTAACGAAATTTCCTAAGTAAGCCTTTAGCAGGACTAAACAATGAGTCGTCAATTGCATGCCCAGACCTACGTCTGGCTGCAGGTGTTTTCCTGTGCCGCGCGGCACCTGTCGTTCACCCGTTGCGCTGAAGAGCTGCACATCACTCCGGGGGCGGTCAGCCAGCAGATTCGCCAGCTGGAAGAGCGACTGGGTTTTCGCCTGTTCCACCGACGGGCGCGGGGCGTGGAGTTGAGTGCGGAAGGCCAGCGACTGGCCATCACGGTTAACGAGGCCTATGGCAGCATCGATGCTGAATTGCGTCGTCTGGATGCCGGGATGATCAGCGGGATTCTGCGGGTGCGTTCGATTCCGTCGTTCCTCAGCAAATGGCTGACCCCGCGTTTGCCGCGTCTGCAACAGCGTTATCCGGACATCCAGTTACGGCTGGTGGCCGAGGACAGCAGCGTGCCGTTGCACGAGGGCGATTTCGATCTGGCGATTGACCTGAATGACGGCAGTTATCCGGGGCTGTTATCCACAGCCTTGCTCGATGAGCAGATTTTCCCGGTTTGCGCGCCGAGTTTGCTGCGCGGGCGTCCGCCGCTGCATGGGCCGGCGGACTTGGTGCATTTCCCGTTGTTGCACGACATCACCGCCTGGCGGGGCAGTTATGAATATGCGGAATGGGAGTTTTATCTGAACGCGATTGGCTTTGAAGGCGCCGACGTACGGCGTGGGCACACGTTCAATCGCAATCACCTGACCATCGAAGCGGCGATCGCCGGTATGGGCGTGGCGATTGCCCGGCGCACGTTGCTCAACGATGAACTGGAGCGCGGGACGTTGATTGTGCCGTTCGGCCTGTCGGTGCCCAACCACAAACGCTACGTGCTGCTGTATGCGCCGGGGGCCTTGAGCCATCCGGGCGTGCGCGCGGTGCATGACTGGCTGGTGGAGGAGGCGGGGATTTTCCGCAGCTTGCACCCGTTGAACGACGGGCAATTGTGAGCAGATTTTGCAGGGTTGCGAAGCGACCCAACTCCCGACCTTACCAGTGACTTGCCCGGTTGTCCGGCTTTTTTTGCGAATGAATATTTATCTTTTTTCAGGGGTTGAAATGTTCGTCGGTCGGGCCGATTGTTGTAACCAGGAGGTCAGGAAATCCAATTCAAGGCCTCTGGCGAGCTAGCTGAAATAAGGGATGAACTATGCAAATCCAAGTCAACAGCGATAACCATATTCAAAGCAGTAAGCGACTGGAGGAGTGGGTACGTACAACTATTGAGAGCACGCTCGAACGTTATGAAGAAGACCTGACCCGTGTCGAAGTCCACCTGAGCGACGAGAACGGCGACAAACCAGGTCCCCATGACTTGCGCTGCCAACTGGAAGCGCGGCCAAAAGGCCATCAACCGATTTCCGTCACCCACAAAGCCGATTCGCTGGAACAGGCGATCGACGGTGCAGCCGAAAAACTGGAACACGCGCTGGAGCACCTGTTTGGCAAACTGCGAGGCAAACCTCGCGCCGCCATCGTGCCATTCAGCAAGGCGAATGATGCACTGCTGGAGGAAGAATTTCTCGAGAACGAACAGGCAGCGATCAACAGTTGATACGCTGATTTTTCAAGCCACCCCATGAGAACGGGCCTGCGCAAGCAGGCCCGTTTTTGTTTGTGGCGTTTTTTGCGCAGGGCATCAGAAAGCGGCCCCTCACCCCAGCCCTCTCCCTCCGGGAGAGGGGGCCGACCGAGGTGTCTGACGTGAAACATCGACCTGAAAGACCGACTCGACTATGGATTCGGCAAAGTAGAATCAGGTCGGCGTACTTCGCAAGCATCCCGCAATCAGTCTCCTCTCCCTTGGGAGAGGGTTAGGGTGAGGGTTTTTTCAATCTCAGAACGCGAGGGTGGTTTGCACGTACACCGTGCGCGGTTCACCCACGTACTTGCCTTTATTGTTGTCATCAAACGAGCGGGTGAAATACTGGGTGTTGAAAATGTTCTTCACCCCCACCGCCACGTTCAGATCCGACAATTGCGGGCCGAAGTCATAACCGGCGCGGCTGCTGAACAGCATGTAACCGGGGATCTTGCCGGTGCTGCCGTCGGCGCTTTCCCTGGAGGTGTTGGCATTGTCGGCGAACTGGTCGCTCTGGAAGCTGCTGTCGACGTTGAGTTTCCACGGGCCCTCGGTATAACCGACGCCAATCGTGCCTTTGTGTTTCGACGAGAACGGCACGCGATTGCCCTTGTTCGGCCCGTCCTCACGGATGGTCGCGTCAACATAGGCATAAGTGGCGTACACATCGAAACCGGCGAGTGCCGGGCTCAAGTCATCCAGCGCGTAGTTGACGCTGGTCTCGATGCCCTGATGGCGGGTCTCGCCTCGGGCGATCACCGAATCGTTGGTCTGGTTGCTTTCGTACTGGTTGTCGAAGTTGATCAGGAACGCACCGATTTCCGCGCGCAGGGTGCCGTTGTCATAACGGGTTCCGAGTTCCCAGGTGCGGGCCTTCTCCGGTTTGACTTCGCCGCTGCTCACACGGTTGGGCATCTGACTGTATTGCACGCTGCCGAACGAACCTTCGGTGTTGGCGTACAGATTCCAGCTGTCGCTCAGGTGATACAGCACGTTCAGCGCCGGCAGCGCGGTGTTGTAGTCGCCCTTGTATTTGACGTCGGTCAGGTTGTTGGTCTGCTGCGACTCGATCATCTCGTAGCGCACGCCCGGAGTGATGGTCCATTTGCCGATGTCGATGCGATCGTCGACGAACAACGCATTGGCTTCGGTGCCACCGCGGGTGTCGCGGTCGTTGCGGCTGTCGGTAGTCGGGTATTGGTTGCTGCTGATCGGCGTGCGATAGCGCAACTCGTGGCCGGCCTCGTTGATGTAGCGGTAACCGACGCCGACTTCATGGCTGGTCGGGCCGAGGTCGAAGCCCTGGGCGAAACGCGTTTCGAAACCGCGCACCCAATACTCGCGCGGTGACAGCGAGAGGAAACTGCCCTGATCCAGATAACCGCTGCGCAGGGTCTTGGTGAAGAAAGTGTTGGCGGTGAATTCGCGGCGATCTTCCTGATAGCGATAGCCGAAGTTGAACATTGTGCGGCGACCCCAGAACTGGTCTTTCAGGCGCGTCGACTGATACGGATCGGCGTCGTAATCGGCGACGCTGAGGCCGCCGGGCATGTCGGCCTTGCCTTCGTAATACTGGGCCATGGCGTTGAAGCTGTTGGCCTCGTCGAGCTGGTATTTGCCCTTGAGGATCAGGTCGTCGATTTCGCTGTCGCTGTGTTCACGCCAGTCACCGCCACGGGTGCCGGAGTAAAGCAGCGCGCCGCCCAGACCATTTTCGTTGGTGCCGCCGGCCAGCAGGTTGGCGCTGGTTTTGAAGCCGTCATGGCTCGACGACGGGCTGGTCTCCGTCTGGAAGCCACCCTTGACCGTCGGCGCGTCGGGAATGGCGCGGGTCACGAAGTTGACCACGCCACCGACGTTCTGCGGGCCGTAACGCACGGCGCCGCCGCCACGCACCACGTCCACGGCATCCATGTTGCCCATGCTGATCGGCGCAAACGACAACTGCGGTTGGCCGTACGGTGCGAACGGCACGGGAATGCCGTCCATCAGTACGGTCGAGCGCGCGGCCAGGCGCGGATTGAGACCGCGAATGCCGAAGTTCAGCGCCATGTCGTGGCTGCCGGTGCCGTTGTTTTCCGGGGCATTGACCCCGGGGATGCGGTTGAGCACATCGCGCGCCTGAGTCGCGCCCTGCCGTTCAAAATCTTCGCGGCGGATCACGTCGCGGGCGCCGGGGTGTTCGAACACGTTGACCTGCGCCGCTTCACCGAGCCAGTCACCGACGACTTTCGAGGTGTCCAGCTCCAGCGCCGTGTCGCCGACCGGTTGCAGGCTGAAGGCATTGTTGCCCTCGGCGCGAGCTTGCAGGCCGGTGCCTTCGAGCAGCGCATCGAGACCTTGTGCAGCGCTGTAGCTGCCTTCGAGGCCACGGCTTTGCACACCGCTGGTGACTTGCGAGCCAAAGGAAATCAGCACGCCGGCTTCACGACCAAACTGGTTGAGGGCGTTTTCCAGCGATGCCGGAGCGATGTGGTAAACCTTGGTTTCGGCAGCCATGACCGGCAGGGCGCTGAAGCTCAGGCTGGCGCCCAGTATGAGGTTGCGCAGGCGACGGGCCAGTGGCGTGAGGCGGGTGGGGTGCATGAAGGGTGATCCTGAGAAGGTTGAATCAAAGGGGCTTTCCTTCTCTGTCACGCCAGATCTGAAAAACGGCTCACGGTTTACGAATATTTTTTGCATGACTGATTTTGTGGCGAGGGAGCTTGCTCCCCGTTGGGGCGCAAAGCGGCCCCTGTATTGAGGGCCTGCTGCGCAGGCCAGCGGGAGCAAGCTCCCTCGCCACAGTTTTGTTTTAAACCCGGGCCTCGACGCTGACCCAATAGCGGGTAAAGCGCCGCACTTTCACCGGCAGACTGATTTGCAGCAGATCAAGAATCCGCTCGCTGTCGTCCAGTGGATAGGTCCCGGAGATCAGCAGGTCAGCCACTTTCGCATCGCAATGCAACTGGCCGCGACGGTAGCGGCTGAGCTCTTCAAGAAAATCGCCCAGGCGCATGTGCGCGGCGATCAACATGCCGTCGGCCCAGGCGCCGCTGTTGGCGTCCAGTGGCTTGGCTTCGCTGACCGAAGTGGCGCTGAAACTCAGCTGACGGGCGACGGGCAGCCACATCGGTGCGTGCTCGTGGCGGGTCAATTCGACCTGGCCTTCAAACAGCGCCACCTGCGTACGATCGGCAAATTGCCGGACGTTGAGCCGGGCAGCAGCGGTTCTCAACAGCCCTTGTGCCGTGCGCACTTCGAACGCTTGTACGGTGCTGAGCAGAATCTCGCCCTCCAGCAGACTAATCAGCCGTTGCGTGCTGTCCACGTCCGCTGCGCTCGCGGTGTTGAGCTGCAACTGGCTGCCCGCACCCAGCGTAACTTTGCGGCGCTCCCCCAGCGGACTGCGGTAATCGGCGAGCAGCGTCGGCAGCGGATTGTGCTCGCGCATGCCCCAAGTGACGGCTGAACCGGCACCGAGAAGCAGCAGCAATTTGAGCGCCTGACGGCGACTGGAAGACTTCTGCCCGTTCAACGCGGCATGGGCCAATGGCGAAGCCACGCCGCGCAAGCGCTGGTTGACCCGCTGCATGTGTTCCCACGCCCGACGATGTTCGCTGTGGGCGTCCAGCCATTGCTGCCAGGCTTGTTGCTGACGCGGGGAGAGCGTCCCCTGCTGCATTTCCATCAGCCAGTGCACGGCCTGTTCGGCCACTTGCGCGGAGAAATCCGGAGCGCGGTTCATAGGGCGAAATAGCAGCGCAGGGCGGCTTTGTGCAGATGACGTTTGACCGTGGCCACCGAGATGCTCAGCTCGGCGGCGATTTGCGGATAAGTCAGGCCATCGACCTGCGCCAGCAAAAAGGCGCGCTTGACCAGACGCGGCAAGCCATCGAGCAGCTGGTCCAGCTCGATCAGGGTTTGCAGGATGATCGCTTTGTCTTCTTCCGATGGCGCAACCATTTCCGGCATCTGCGCCAGCGTGTCGAGGTAGGCGCGTTCCAGATCCTGACGACGGTAATGATTGAACAGCACGCGTTTGGCGAGGGTGGTGAGGAAGGCGCGCGGCTCGATGATCACTGCGGGTTCGCGAGAGCTGAGCACGCGGATGAACGTGTCTTGCGCCAGATCCGCCGCGCTGTCCGGGCAGCCGAGTCTGCGCCGCAACCAGCCGGTGAGCCAGCTGTGGTGGTCGTGGTAGAGCGATTCGACGGGATGGGCGGACGACAAGGGTATTACTCCGGGCGCATGATCGATGCGTTAGAGAACAAGAACTGTTCGCATTGTAGGGGCGGGCGAGGGTGTCCGGCAATCAGATGCTTTTGCGTATGAGAATATTTATCATTAATATTGCTCGCCTGTTGGTTCGGCTCGTTGGCCGGACGTTTTTTCGTTTCAGGGTCGAAACATGAAAGGCAAACTCGCCTCACTTCCCATGTCCTATCGTCTGGCTGTCACTTCGCGGGTGCTGGCGGCGGTGTTCGGCGGCTATCTGGTCGCGGCGCTGGCCAGTGTCGCGTTGACGATGTGGCTGCCGTTGAGCCGCGCCGAAGCGGTGGTGACCGGTATGACCATTTCCTTTCTGGTCTATCTGGTCGCGGTGCTGTGGTGCTTCGCTTGCCGCACGGCGTGGTCGGCGTGGGTCGGTTTGCTGGTGCCCAGCGTGATTCTGGCGACGGTGTCGGGTGCCGCGCGGGGCTTGGGTTACGCATGAAAGAGGGCTTTCGTCAGTCGATGGCCTGGCTGCACACGTGGACGGGGCTGGTGTTCGGCTGGCTGCTGTTTGCGATTTTTCTGACCGGAACGCTGGCCTATTTCAAGGATGAGATCAGCCACTGGATGCAGCCGGAAATTCCCGCGCGGCCGATTAATGCCGAAGCGAGCCTGACCCTGGCGCAAAGTTACCTGCAGCAACACGCCGCCGGCGCCTCGCGCTGGCTGATCGACTTGCCCGACGCCCGCGATCCCGGCCTGACGGTGCGCTGGCAGCAGGCGCCGAACACACCGGGCGAGCGCGGCAAGTTCGAATCCAGAACACTCGACGCGCAGACCGGCAGTGAAGTCCAGGCCCGCGAAAGCCTGGGCGGCGAGTTCTTCTACCGCTTCCATTTCCAGCTGCAAATGCCTTATCCATGGGGCCGCTGGCTGGCGACGATGGCGGCGATGGTGATGTTCGTCGGGCTGATCACCGGCATCATCACCCACAAGAAAATCTTCAAGGACTTCTTCACCTTTCGCCCGCGCAAAGGCCAGCGTTCATGGCTCGACGGGCATAACGCGGTCGGCGTGCTGGTGTTGCCGTTTCACTTGATGATCACCTACAGCAGCCTGGTGATTTTCATGGCGATGGTCATGCCGGCGAGCATTCTGGTGTCCTATAACGGCGACGTGCGCGCCTTTTACGACGAAGTTTTTCCGGCATCGAAGACCCCTGAGCCAGCCAACCGGGCGGCGCCGCTAAGTCCGATGGCACCACTGCTGGCCAAGGCCAGCGAGCAGTGGGCGGGAGGCAGCACCGCGCGGCTGACAGTGAACAATCCGGGGGACGCGAATGCCTCGGTGGTGCTGTCGCGCCGTGGCGACCGCGTCGTCCACGATTTCGGTCGCGCGGTGACGTTCAACGGCGTCACCGGCGAGCGCCTCGGCAGCACCCCGGAGCAGCCAGTGGCGATGGCAGTCGGCGGCACGTTCTACGGTTTGCACATGGGCCACTTCGCCGGGGCGACGTTGCGCTGGCTGTATTTCATCTGCGGTCTGGCGAGTACCGCGATGATCGGCACCGGGCTGGTGATCTGGCTTGGCAAGCGCCAGCTCAAACACGCCAAGAGCGGCGTGATGCCGTTCGAATTGCGTCTGGTGGAAGTGCTGAACATCGCCAGCATGGCCGGGCTGGTGTTGGCGGTGGCGGTGTTCTTTTTGGCCAATCGCCTGTTGCCGACAGATCTGCTCGGGCGCGCCGATCAGGAAGTGAATGCGTTTTTTATCGCCTGGGCTTTGAGTGTGGTGCATGCGTTGCTGCGCAAAGGGCGCAAGGCCTGGGTCGAACAGCTCGCGCTGGCTGCCGTGCTGTTTATCGCGGCGCCGCTGATCAATCTGACCACACCGTGGAATCTCGGGGTAACGCTGGCGCAAGGTGACTGGACGCTGGCGGGTTTCGATCTGACTTGCCTGGGCGCAGGTCTGTTCCTCGGCTGGGCCGCATGGAAAATGCAGCGTGCCGGCGGCGCCGTCAGCGTGAAAAAAACATCCCGCGAAAAGCCGCGACCGATCGCGCTTGAGCAGGAGGTCAACTGATGTTGCTGGCGTTGTTGCTGTGCTATGCCGCGTTCAGCGCGCTGTGTCTGTCGATGCCTCGGCACCATGATGAACTGCTCGGCAACAAACCCTCGGCGCGACGCGCACGGGGTCTGAAACTCGCCGGTTGGCTGTTGCTCGGGCTGTCGCTTTGGGCGGCAGTCGCTGAACACGGCTGGAGTTTCGGTCTGGTCGACTGGTTCGCGGTGCTCATGCTCAGCGCCTTGGCGTTGGTGCTGTTGCTGCCGTATCGCCCACGTCTGGCCCTCGCACTGGCCGGGTTGAGCCTGCTGGCCAGTCCGGTCGCTGCCTGGGCGCAGGTCTGACATGCTGATCGGTCATCCCCCGGAATCCCGCGACGACGAACCGCACGGCGCGCGTGCGCATTTTCTTCAGGTGTTCCTGTCGCAGCGCTCGCAGATGGAAGCGCTGGTCAACCGGCGCGTCGGCTGCCGGGCCACGGCAGCGGATCTGGTGCAGGACCTGTTTCTGCGTTTCTGGCGACGGCCGCTGGTGCAGGTCGAAGAACTCAGCACCTATCTTTTGCGCTGCGCCGGCAACATCGCCATCGATCACTTGCGCAGCGAAGGCACGCGGGTGCGGGTCAATGAGGGCTGGCAACCGGATGCGCCGGACAGTCACGGCAGCGAACCGCAAGCCGCGCTCGAAGCGGGCAATGATCTGCGCCATGTCGAGGCGGCGTTGCGTGCCTTGCCCGAACGCACCCGGCAGATCTTCCTGCTCAATCGCATCCACGGCCGCAAATACGCAGACATCGCCAAAGCCATGGGCCTGTCCCAAAGCGCCGTGGAAAAACATATGATGCGCGCCCTCGAGGCCTGCAAGGCCAGCCTGCGCGAACCCGCGCCACGTCTGCCAGGGAAAGCACCGTGAAAGTCACCGACCGCGTCACCCCGACGCCTGCTCAGGAGCAGGCCGCGCTCGCCTGGCTGAGCCTGCTGCACGACCGCCCGAGCACCGGCGATCAACTGACCTTCAGCCAATGGCTGCGCGCCGACCCGGCCCACGCCGAGGCCTACGCCCAGGCGCAAGTGCTCTGGGAGTTGAGCGAAAGTCCGGCGCGTACCTTGGCCGATGAAGAGGCGTTGGCGTTGCAGGGCTACCTCAATGCGATGGATCGTCCGCGTCGTTTACTGCTGCTGCGCTGGTCGGGCGCGCTGGCGATGGCCGCGTGTCTGATGCTGATGATCAGCCTTGGCACGGGTTGGCAGCCGCAGCGCTGGATCGATGATCTCGGTGCCGATTACGTCTCGGCGCCGGGTGAAGTCCGCACCGTGACCCTGGCCGATCAATCGCAAGTCACGCTGGATGCCGACAGTGCCATCGCGGTGGATTTCAGTCAGGGCGAGCGGCATGTGCAATTGCGCCGCGGTGCCGGATTTTTCAGTGTCACGCATACGGGGGATCCGTTTGTGGTCGCGGCGGAGAAGGGCGAGGCGCGGGTGCTCGGCACGCAATTCGAAGTGCGTCTGCAGCCCGCAGGTGCGCAGGTCACGGTGCTGTCCGGGCGCGTTGGCGTGACGGCGAATCGCAACGCGCAACAGCAGATTCTGACCGCCGGCCAGCAAGTGGCTTACGGGCAGGGCAGTGCGGAAAAACTGCACGCGGTGGACAGCGAGGCGCAACTGGCTTGGCGTCAGGGCTGGCTGAATTACTACAAGGCGTCACTGGCCGATGTGGTGGAGGATCTGCGGCGCTATTACCCGGGACGGATTGTTGTGCTCAATGATGAACTGGCAGCGCGCAAGGTCAGCGGCAGTTTTCCGAGCAAGGATCCGCAGGCGGTGCTGAGTTCGTTGCGAGGGGTGCTGGGGTTTGAGCAGCATCAGGTGCTGGGGCATCTGATTATTTTGCGCTAGGTCTACTGGCCTCTTCGCGAGCAAGCCCGCTCCCACAGGGGAATGCATTCCAGAATGTGGGAGCGGGCTTGCTCGCGAAGGCGTCAGAACTACCGACACTGCACTCGAAAAATATTTTA
>NZ_JASCPO010000191.1:0-11441 GCF_029960145.1 Pseudomonas sp. PS01299
CTTTGTAGGAGTGAGCCTGCTCGCGATGGCGTTCTTTCAGTCAACTCAAGTGTTGAATGTCATACCGCTATCGCGAGCAGGCTCACTCCTACAGGGTTAAATCGGTTGCTGTTAATGCTGATGTGCGTGGCAGTCGTTGATCGCTGCGCGTTCGGCGCCGCCGAGGATGTTGAACAGCAGATTCAACGTCAGCGCGCTGAGCGTGGCCATGGCGATGCCACTGTGGGTGATCGGGCTCATCCACAGCGGCAGATGCGCGAAGAACTCCGGACGCACCACCGGGATCAGGCCCATGCCGATGCTCACCGCCACCAGCAGTTGATTACGCCGGTCGCCGATGTCGGCTTCTTGCAGGATCTTGATGCCGGTGGCAGCAACCATGCCGAACATCGCGATCGCCGCACCGCCCAACACCGCCGGCGGAATCGACGCCACCAGGAACGCCGCTTTCGGCAGCAGGCTCAGCACGATCAGCAAAGCACCGGCGACGATGGTCACCGAACGGCAACGCACACCGGTCATCTGCACCAGACCGATGTTCTGCGCGAACGAGGAGTGGGTGAAGGTGTTGAAGAAACCGGCGACGAACGAGGCGCCGGCATCGCACAGCAGGCCGCGACGCAGCATCCGCGGGCAGACTTCCTGACCGGTGATCTTGCCCAGCGCAAGGAACATCCCGGTGGACTCGACGAAAATGATCACCACCACCAGACACATCGACAGGATCGGCGCCAGTTCGAATTTCGGCATGCCGAAGTGCAGCGGGGTGACGAACTGAACCCATGGCGCGTTGGCCATGCCGCTCAGGTCGACCATGCCGATGGCGCCGCACAGCACGTAACCGATGCACATGCCGATAAGTACGGAAATATTGACCCAGAAACCGCGCATGAAGCGGTGGATCAACAGAATGGTCGCCAGTACCAGAGCGGCGATGGCCAGATAAATCGGTGAGCCGAATTGCGCCGCGGCGGCACCGCCACCGGCCCAGTTCACGGCCACGGGGAACAGCGACAAACCGATCGAGGTGATGACTGTGCCGGTCACTAGCGGCGGGAAGAAACGCACGACCTTGGACATGAACGGCGCGATGAGCATGCCGAAGAACCCGGCGGCGATGGTTGCACCGAAGATCCCTTGCAGACCGATACCGGGCATCCCGGCCATGGCGACCATGCTGCCGACGGCGGCGAAACTGGCGCCCATCATCACCGGCATGCGGATGCCCATCGGGCCGATACCCAGCGACTGGACGATGGTGGCGATACCGGCGACCAGCAGGTCGGCGTTGATCAGGAAGGCGATTTCTTCACGACTCAGGCCAGCGGCCTGTCCGATGATCAACGGCACCGCGATGGCACCGCCGTACATCAGCAGAACATGTTGCAAACCGACCAGGATCAGTTGCAAAAGGGGCAAACGCTGAATGGCGGGTGCGTCGGGGATGCGCGCTTTGGACAGCTCGGACATGCAACACCTCGGATCTTTTTTATTCTTGTGATTGAACAGCTGCCGGGTGGCTCACAGCTGTCCTTTTGCATCATTCATATGCTTGGCTGGAGGCATTTTGTGGCGAGGGGATTTATCCCCGATGGGCTACGAAGTAGCCCCAAAAACCTGCAATCGCAATACATCAGGCAGATGGCAATTACAGGTATTGCGACGGCTGCGCCGCCGATCGGGGATAAATCCCCTCACCACAGGTAGATCCTCAAGCACAGGTAAATCCCTTCACCCCAAAAGCCTGCTTTTACACAGGCTTTTGTCTGGCTCAGTTGGTCTGGGCTCCCTGGGCGATCCATGCACCGATCAGGTCACGTTCCTGCTGGGTCATCTGCGTGATGTTGCCCAGTGGCATGATCTGCGTGGTGATGGCTTGCGCCTGGATCCGCGCCGCGTTCTGGCGGATCTGCTCGGGGGTGTCGAACATCACACCGGCGGGCGCCGCGCTGAACAACGGGCTGGTCGGTTTGGCCGAATGGCAGACCGCGCAGCGTTCCTGGATCACGTTGTGCACCTTGTCGAACGCAGGGCCTGCGTTGGACGCTTGCGCCGGTGCTGCTGCAGGGGCTGCTGGCGCTGCAGGTGCCGCCGTTTCAGCCGGTTTCGCGCCACCGCCCAGTGCCGTTTCCGGCAGCGGTTGGTACTCGATTTTCGCGGGTGCCTTGGCCACGTCCGGTGCGGTCGGCATCGGCGCAGGGCCGGTGACGTACGCCAGGGTGATCATGCCCACCGCTGCCACGGGCAGGGTCCAGGCAAACTTGTGGCTGTCGTGACGGGTGTTGAAGTAGTGACGCACCAACACCGCCAACACCGCGATCCCGGCCAGAATCAACCAGTTGTACTGGCTGCCGTAGGTGCTCGGGAAGTGGTTGCTGATCATGATGAACAGCACCGGCAGGGTGAAGTAGTTGTTGTGACGCGACCGCAGCAGGCCTTTGGCCGGCAGCGCCGGGTCCGGTGTACGGTTCTCGGCGATCGCTGCGACCAGTGCACGCTGTGCCGGCATGATGATGCGGAACACGTTGCCGACCATGATGGTGCCGATGATCGCGCCGACGTGCAGGTATGCACCGCGACCGCTGAACACCTTGCTGAAGCCATACGCCGCGCCAATGATCAGCACGAACAGGATGAAGCCGAGCAGGGCGGGTTTCTTGCCAAGGGCCGAATCGCAGAGGAAGTCGTAGATGAACCAGCCGGCGATCAGCGAACCGATGCCGATGGCCACGCCTTCAGGGCCGGTCAGGCCGCTGCCGGGTGCCACGAGGTAGAGCACGGGGTTGGAGTAGAACACCACGCACAGCAGCGCGATCCCCGACATCCAGGTGAAGTAGGCTTCCCATTTGAACCAGTGCAGGTTCTCCGGCATCGACGGCGGAGCCAGTTTGTATTTTTCCAGGTGATAGATACCGCCGCCGTGGATCGCCCACAGATCACCGGCCAGACCGGTTTTCGGGTTGACGCGGTTGAGGTTGTTCTCCAGCCAGACGAAGTAGAACGACGCGCCGATCCAGGCCACGCCAGTGATCATGTGAACCCAGCGCACGCTCAGGTTCAGCCATTCCAACAGATGTGCTTCCACAGTCTTTACCTCTCGCCTGTCACTCTTGTTGTCGAGTGATCAGACCTTCTCTTATTGGTGGGGGGCGAGGATCAAACGCTCATCCTCTTTGAAAAAATGCTCATCGCAGTTATTGCCTGTGCCACTGCGATCAACCACCAGGAAGTCATCCCGCTTTTCGATCGTCAGCACCGGGTGGTGCCAGACGCCGCGATGGTAATTGATGCCCTGCCTGCCGTTGGTGACGAAGGCGCGGACCAAGCCTGATACAGGTACATCGCCAAGTGGCGCGACCACGATCAGAAAGGGGTTGCCGAGCAGCGGAATGAAAGCCTGGCTGCCCAGCGGATGGCGTTCCAGCATGCTCACGGTCAGCGGCATGTCCTGCGCGTCGGCGCGGAAGATGCTGATGATCGCGTTGTCCTCAGGCGTAGCGGTTTCGACCGTCGCCAGTTTGTGGAAGCGCATGGTCGAACCGTTGTTGATCATGAAGTGGTCGCTGCCGTCGGTTTCGATCACGTCACCGAAGGGGGCGAAGGCTTCTTTGGTCAGCGGTTCAATCGTTAGTGTGCGCATGCTGTTCTTCTTATCCGAATTCTGTGTTGTTTGATCTGACGCTTTCGCGAGCAAGCTCGCTCCCACAGGAATTGCGATCAATGTGGGAGCGAGCTTGCTCGCGAACGGTCGCGCCGCTTACTTCGCTACCTTGCCGAGAACGCGCAGGCGACTCACACCACCGTCCGGGAACACGTTCAGACGGATGTGGGTGATCGGGCCCAGTGCCTTGATCTGCTCGACGAAGGTGTGTTCGGCGTGCATTTCCAGCTTTTGGCTCGGCAGCAGTTCACGCCAGAACAGCGACTGGGTTTCGATCTGGCTGTCGGTGCCGCCCTTGACGAACGCGCCCTGGATCGAGCAGGTGTCCGGGTAGTTGCCCTTGAAGTGCAGGGTGTCGACGATGATTTTTTCGATCTCGCCCGGGTGGCCCAGCGCGACGATCACCCAGTCATTGCCCGGGGTACGACGACGTGCAGTTTCCCAGCCGTCGCCCATGTTGATGCCACGGCCCGGGTTGAGGATGTTGCTCATGCGGCCGAAGTGTTCGTCGGAGCAGGCGAGGGCGCGGCCACCGTTGAGGGCTGCTGCCAGGTCAACCTGTTCGTTGTCACCAACAGCCGACCAGTCGCGGAACGGAATGCCGTACACGCGCAGACGGGCGACACCGCCGTCCGGGTAGATGTTGAAGCGCAAGTGGCTGAACGCTTGGTCATTGCTGATTTCGTGGTAGTGGTGGCTGTTGCCTTGCAGCTCGACGGCCGACAGCACTTCAGTCCACTGGGTGTTTTCGTCCGGCTCGCCCGAGGCCAGGAAGCACGCTTCCAGCGAGGCCGATGGCGGGAAGTTGCCGGTGAAGAATGAGGTGTCGATGTCCACGCCTTTGATCGAACCCGGTACGCCCAGGCGGATCACCGCGCTGTCGTAGCCTTCAAAGCGCTTGCGACGCGATTCCCAGCCGTCCATCCACTTGCCGTTGTCGTCGAACACCCCCTCCTTCCACACGGCCGGGGTCGGCTGAAACAGACGATTGGCGTCTGCGAACCAGTCATCGGTGACCGAGATGATTTTGGTGCCCAGACGGGCATCGGCCAGGTTGACGAACTTCTCGAAAGGTACGGCGTAAGCTTTCATTCTTCTTGTCTGCCTTTAATAAGTTGGCTGGGGATGCTTGCAAGGCCCTGGGTGCTCTCCGCGTTTGATGCACTCGGGCCAGGCTTCGCTAGAGAGTCAGTAAACGGAACAGGGCGATCTTGTTGATCTCCGCCAGCGCGCATTTGAATTCGGTGTCGACCGAGTTGTGAATGCGCGTTTCGAACGCCGCGAGGATCTGATGCCGGTTGCTGCCTTTTACCGCCATGATGAAGGGAAACTTGAACTTGGCTTTGTAGGCGTCGTTCAGCTCGGTGAAGCGCTGGAACTCTTCGGCCGTGCATTGGTGAATACCGGCGCCAGCCTGTTCATTGGTGCTGGCTTCGGTCAGTTGGCCCTGGACGGCAGCTTTGCCGGCCAGGTCCGGGTGAGCGTTGATCAGTGCCAGTTGACTGGTGTGATCGGCGCTCAACAGGATGTCGCTCATGCGCTGGTGCAGGGTTTCGATCTCGTCGATCGAGGCGTCCGCTCCCAGGTCGTAGGCCTTCTCGGCTACCCATGGCGAATGTTCGTAGATGTCGGCGAAGGCTTTGACGAAAGCGTCGCGGCTCAGGCTCGACGGTTGCAGGGTTTGAAAGCGGCTCATTGGGCGGCCCCTTGGTACGGGTGGGTTTCGTGCCAGTGACGCGCGATGTCGACGCGACGGCTGAACCACACCTGTTCATGACTTTTGGCGTATTCGATGAAGCGCTTGAGCGAGGCCAGACGCGCCGGACGGCCGATCAACCGGCAGTGCAGACCGATCGAAAGCATCTTCGGCGCTTCGGCGCCCTCGGCGTACAGTACGTCGAACGCGTCTTTGAGGTATTCGAAGAAATCGTCGCCCTTGTTGAAACCCTGCACCTGGGTGAAGCGCATGTCGTTGGTGTCGAGGGTGTACGGGATCACCAGGTGCGGTTTGCCGGTCGGGTTGTTCGGTTCCCAGTAGGGCAGGTCGTCGTCGTAGGTGTCGCAGTCGTAGAGGAAACCGCCTTCTTCCATCACCAGGCGCCGGGTGTTCGGGCCGGTGCGGCCGGTGTACCAGCCCAGTGGGCGTTCGCCGGTGAGTTCGGTGAGGATGCGGATCGCTTCGAGCATGTGCTCGCGCTCCTGCGCCTCATCCATGTATTGGTAGTCGATCCAGCGGTAGCCGTGGCTGCAGATCTCGTGACCGGCTTCAACCATCGCGCGGATCACGTCCGGGTGGCGCTGGGCGGCCATGGCTACGGCGAAGATGGTCAGTGGAATGTCGAATTCCTTGAACAGTTTCAGAATCCGCCATACGCCGGCGCGGCTGCCATACTCGTAAAGCGATTCCATGCTCATGTTGCGTGCGCCTTGCAGCGGTTGAGCAGCGACCATCTCGGAGAGGAAGGCTTCGGATTCTTTGTCGCCGTGCAGAATGTTGCGCTCGCCGCCTTCTTCGTAATTGAGCACGAAGGACAGGGCGATGCGCGCGTTGCCCGGCCAGTGTGGGTGAGGAGGGTTACTGCCGTAACCGATCAGGTCGCGTGGGTAGTCAGCGCTCACTGCAGTCTTCCTTCTTATTCGTTGACAGGTTTGTGTAACGGCCTGCACAGGCTGGCGTCACAGCGATGGGCTGATTGTATACAACTTTATTCGCAATTTGTAAGCCTGAATTTTCGCATTTTTCACCGACTGTCATCTTTTGCTGTTAATGGCGTGAGCCTGCAAGAAACCTGCCTGATCAGTCAGCTAATGGATCGCAGGTTCAATAGCCAGGCACTTGGGGGGCATATCAAGGGTAAACACCCGAATGGCGGGGGTGATGCGAAAAATGTCGTTTTTATTGTGTACAATTTTTTTGAAAAGTGTCTTAATCAGTCGCTCGCCGCAACTTTTCGTGCTCCGAATCGGTGCGGTCTCCTTTTTACCTGACTTCGGGAGGCGCGAAGTCTGACTGCTCTTTGCGGCCAGGCGCGCAGAATCAATGGGACGTTTGACAACACACGTTTTGGACGCTGCACACGGTTGCCCGGGCAGCTCGATCAAGGTCGAGCTGTACCGCGTTGAAGGTTCGCACCTGGAATTGGTCGCCAGTGCGATAACCAACAGCGATGGCCGGGTCGATGCGCCGCTGCTGCAAGGCGATGACTACCGCACCGGGGTCTATCAGGTGCAGTTCCACGCCGGCGATTACTACCGCGCCCGTGGCGTGCAACTGCCGGAGCCGGCGTTCCTCGACGTGGTGGTGCTGCGTTTCGGCATTTCCGCCGAGCAGGATCACTACCACGTGCCACTGCTGATTTCGCCTTACAGCTATTCCACCTATCGGGGCAGCTGACCCCCAAGCAGCTGCCCCCACCGGGAAGCGACTGCGCATATAGCTTCTTTGGTCTTTCGCCCGCTCACACTGCGGGCTTTTTTTCGCCTGGAGGAAAGTGCTGTCTGGTCTGACGCCTTCGCGCTCCCACAAGGGAATGCATTCCAAATGTGGGAGCGGGCTTGCTCGCGAAGCTTTTGCTGTCAGCGGCTCAACAGCGACGCCGCACCGGCACCACTGAACAACCCGGCACTCACCCGATTGAACCAGCTCTGTCCCTTGCCGCTACGCAGATAACGCGCCGCACCATGCGCGCCCAACCCGTAAGCCAGTTTGCAGCACAGATCCAGCACCACCCAAGTCGCGATCATGATCAGCAACTGCGGCAGAAACGGTTGTTGCGCGCTAAGGAACTGCGGCAGAAACGCGGCGAAAAACAGAATGTCCTTCGGATTGCTCGCACCCAAGACAAACGCCCGGCCGAACAGGGTGCGAAAGCGTGGCACTGGTGCGGCTTGTGGCACTTCGGCGCCGACCGCTGGCTGACGCGATTGCTGCCAGCTCTGCCAGGCGAGATAGAACAGGTACAGCGCGCCGACGATTTTCAGGGCGCTGAACAGTTGTTCCGACGCCAGCAGCAGGGCGCCAAGCCCCAGCGCCGACGCACTGAGCAGGCAGATCGAGGCAATCACGCCGCCGAGAAACGCCGGGTAAGAGCGGCGCAAGCCGTAGTTCAGACTGTTGCTGATCATCAGCAATGACAGCGGCCCCGGAATCAGGATCACCACCAATGCCGCGCCGCTGAACAGCAGCCAGGTTTCCAGACTCATCACTTTGCTCCTTTTTTTGTTGTACTCAAGAATGTGCAAAAGCCCCACCCGCGAGGGTGAGGCTGGTTTGACGCTTGAACCGCGTGACGCTTACAAGAAGATGAACTTGGCGATAAAGATCGCGCAGAGCACCCACAGGCTGACGGAAATTTCCTTGTACTTGCCGGTACCGGCCTTCAACGCCACGTAGGTGATGAAGCCCAGCGCAATGCCGTCGGCGACCGAGAAGGTCAGCGGCATCATGATCGCTGTGACGATTGCCGGAATGGCGTCAGTAGCTTCATCCCATTCGATGTGGGCCATGCCGCCCATCATCAGCATCGCGACATAAATCAGCGCGCCGGCGGTGGCGTAAGCCGGAATCATCCCGGCCAGCGGTGCGAAAAACATCGCCGCTATAAATAGCACACCCACGGTGACTGCGGTAAGACCAGTCCGACCACCAGCCGCTACACCCGCGGCACTTTCCACATAACTGGTGACGGGTGGAACGCCGACCACCGCGCCGAAGACGCTGGAGGCGCTGTCGGCTTTCATCGCTCGGGAAAGGTTTTCGATACGCCCGTCAGCGTTGACCAGATTGGCGCGCTGGGCGACGCCCATCAGCGTGCCGGCGGTGTCGAACATGTGTACGAAGAGGAAGGCCAGCACCACGCTGATCATACTGACGTTGAACACACCCGCGACGTTCATTGCCATGAAGGTCGGCGCCAGGCTTGGCGGGGTCGACATGATCCCTTCGTAGTGCACGATGCCCAGGCCCCAACCGGCCAGGGTCACGGTGATGATGCTGATGAGGATCGCACCGAAGACTTTGTGGTAGCTGAGGATCGCGATCATCAGGAAGCAGATCGCCGCCAGCAGCGGGCCGGGTTCACGCAGGGAGCCGAGTTTGATCAGGGTGGCCGGGCTGTCGACGACAATGCCAGCGGTTTTCAGACCGATCAGCCCGAGGAACAGGCCGACGCCAGCGCCCATCGCAAAGCGCAGGCTGACCGGGATGCTGTTGAGCAGCCATTCGCGAATCCGCGAGAAGGTCAGGATCATGAACAACACACCGGAAACGAACACCGCACCAAGCGCGGTTTCCCAGTTGTAGCCCATGGTGCCGACCACGGTGTAAGTGAAGAAGGCGTTGAGGCCCATGCCCGGTGCCAGGCCCACCGGCCAGTTGGCGTACAGGCCCATCAGCAGGCAGCCGAGCGCGGCGGCGATGCAGGTGGCGACGAAGGCTGCACCGTGATCGATCCCGGCATCGGCCATGATGTTCGGGTTGACGAAGATGATGTAAGCCATGGTGATGAAGGTTGTCAGACCGGCAATCAGCTCGGTCTTCACCGTGGTGCCATGCAAGCTGAGTTTGAAGATGCGCTCCAGCACGCCTGTGCGTAAGGGCGGCGAGAGTTCCAGCGTCGATGCTTCGGATTTGCGGCTTTCCACAGCGAGTACTCCTCAAGAGTTTTATTGTTATTTCCAGGGCCGGACCCATGAGGGGTGGCAGCAGCCCTTTGAGGCATACGCGAATTTGTTGACCATGCGGTCAGGAACTCGCACGCAGTGGATTATGCTTTTGTGTACAAATAAAGCAAATATTGTTTTTGGTTTTGTTTACGAAAGGTCAGGCGATAGGGATATATCGCTTGTTCTGGCCCCTTCGGGAGCAAGCCCCCTCCCACAGGGTTCTGCTGGTTACCCATGATTAGGGTCCACTGGATCCACTGTGGGAGGGGGCTTGCTCCCGAAGAGGCCAGTCCAGTCAATCAATATGTGACTGAGTGCTCCCAAGCGCCATATTCACCGACAACCACCCATTCACCGCCGCCTCCCCAGCCTCGGCAAACACCCGCTCGAGCAATTTCACCTGCTCACGCCGCAACGCCTGCTCAAACTTCTCACCTTCAGCAGTTAGCTCCAGCAGACGCTTACGCTTGTCTGCCTCCGATGCCACGCTCTGCACCAGATGCATTTCCTGCAACTGGCGCAACGGCATGTTCAGCGCCTGTTTGCTGACGCCGAGCAATCCCAGCAATTCCTTCACACTCAAATTCGGATAACGCGCGATGAAAAACACAATCCGCTGATGCACCCGGGACAGGCCGCGGCGCTCGAGCATTTCATCAGCCTTGGCGGTGAACGCCTGATAGCCGAAGAAAAACGCTTCCATCGCCTGTTGCTGGCTGGCGGGGTTTTTAAGGTCAAGCATGTTGACGTACTCGCTCAAGCTGTCGTAGTTTCAGTCAACCAGTTTGACTCATTTTTCCCAGGCCTCGCTACCGGTGACTCCCATGGCTTTTTCCGAACGTGTTTCGCGCCTTAAAAGTTCTCTGATCCGTGAAATCCTCGCCGCCGCCCAGCGCCCGGAGGTGATGTCGTTCGCCGGTGGCCTTCCCGCCGAAGCCATGTTGCCGAAAGTCGACTGGGCCGACATGCCGCTGTCCCTCGGCCAATACGGCATGAGCGAAGGCGAGCCGGCGCTGCGTGAAGCGCTGGCGGCGCAGGCGCGAGCGTTGGGGCTGGAGTGCACGGCGAGTCAGGTGCTGGTGGTCAGCGGTTCCCAGCAGACCCTCGATCTGGCGGCCAAGTTGTACATCGACAAAGGCACCGAAATCCTGCTGGAGGCGCCGACCTATCTGGCCGCGCTGCAGATCTTCCAGCTGTTCGGCGCCGATTGCCTGACCGTGCCGCAAGAGGCCGATGGCCCGAATCTGGCCCAACTGCGCAGTCGACTTGAGCAACATCGCCCGGCGTTCATCTACCTGATCCCGACGTTCCAGAACCCCTCCGCCGTGCGCTACAGCGAAGCCAAGCGCGCCGCCGTCGCCGCATTGCTCGATGAATTCGGCGTGACCCTGATCGAAGACGAGCCGTACCGCGAATTGACGTTCGATGGCGGCAGCGCCAAACCGATTGCCGGGCGTTTGCAGAAAGCCAGCTGGATCTACACCGGCACCGTGTCGAAAACCTTGCTGCCGGGTTTGCGCGTCGGCTACCTGATCGCCAGCCCGGACCTGTTCCCGCATTTGCTCAAACTCAAGCAATCGGCAGATCTGCACACTAACCGCATCGGCCAGTGGCAGGCACTGCAATGGATCGGCACGGAAAAATATCAGCAGCACCTGAGCGAACTGCGCGGTTTCTACCGGCAGCGCCGCGATGCTTTCCAGTCAGCGCTGGAAACGCACTTTTCCGATCTGGCGAACTGGAACATGCCGCAGGGCGGGTTGTTTTTCTGGCTGACGCTCAAGCAACCGCTGGATACGCGAACCTTGCTCAACGAAGCGCTGGCCAGTGACGTGGCGTTCATGCCGGGCGAGCCGTTCTTTCCCGAACCGGATAAAAACCTCGGGCACCTGCGTTTGAATTTCAGTCACATCGACCCGGCGCGACTGGATGAAGGGTTGAAGCGGTTGGCGGCGGTGGTGAGGCAGGCGCAACTAGACAAAGCAGCCTGAAAAAAATAAACCGGCTCGAGGGCCGGTTTATTTTTGTCTGGGATTTATGATGCCCTCAAGTGCCTCATCGCGAGCAGGCTCACTCCTACAGGAGAACGCATTCCAATTGTAGGAGTGAGCCTGCT
>NZ_JASCPO010000192.1:0-11377 GCF_029960145.1 Pseudomonas sp. PS01299
AGCAAGCCCGCTCCCACAGGGGGAATGCGGTCGACTGTGGGAGCGAGCTTGCTCGCGAATGGCGGCGCAGCCGACAACCATTCACCGCTGACGTTACTGACGCAGACAAAGTCTTTTTCAGACGGCTTTTTTTGCCCGAGTGATTGATAATCCCCGACACAGATTTTTGACCAGTGGACGGCTGCCATGTTGTGTGTGTTTGAGGTGTTGCGGTGAGTGTCGAGCGGCGCAATGCCGATGGGTTTGCCTTGCAGGTGATGATCGGCCTCTGCCTGATCTGGGGCGTGCAGCAAGTGATGATCAAGTGGGCCGCGCCCGACATCGCGCCGGTGATGCAGGCGGCCGGGCGTTCGGGGATTTCCGCGTTGCTGGTGGGTTTGCTGCTGTGCTGGAAGGGCGGCTGGGATCAGGTCGGCAACACCTGGCGTGGAGGGCTGCTGGCCGGTGCGCTGTTCGGTCTGGAGTTCTTCTTCATCGCCGAAGGTCTGCAACTGACTACCGCCGCGCACATGTCGGTGTTCCTCTACACCGCGCCGATTTTCACCGCGCTCGGCGTGCATTTTCTGTTGGCCAGTGAACGCCTGCGGCCTTTGCAATGGCTGGGAATTCTGCTCGCCTTCGTCGGTATCGCCATTGCCTTCGCCGGCGGCGTGTCGTGGGATAACCTCGACCGGCGCATGCTGCTGGGCGATGCGTTCGGGGTCATTGCCGGTGCCTGCTGGGGCGCGACCACTGTGGTGGTGCGCGCTTCGCGGCTATCGGAAGCGCCGGTGACCTTGACCTTGTTTTATCAATTGATCGTCGGCTTCGTCGGCCTGCTGTTGATCGCGCTGTTCAGCGGCCAGATCACTCACGTCAGCCTGACCAGCGTGGCGGTGGCCAGCGTGCTGTTCCAGGGCCTGGTGGTGTCGTTCTTCAGTTACCTGACCTGGTTCTGGCTGCTGCGCCGCTATCTGGCGGCCAATCTGGCGGTGTTTTCGTTCATGACGCCGTTGTTCGGCGTCACGTTCGGCGTGGTGCTGCTTGGTGAAGAGTTGAGCGTGAACTTCGTCATCGGCGCGGTGCTGGTGTTGCTTGGCATTACCTTTGTCAGCGCTGAGCAGTGGGTGCGTCGGCGTTTGCGCAAAGCCCTCGGCCAGCACTGACCGATTGCAGCGCAAGCCCGCCGGCAATCAGCAGACCGCTGCCGGCAATGATCAGCGCCGGTTGCAGACCACCGCTGAAATGGCTGCTCAGCGCCGCCAGTAACGGGCCGCTGAGCTGGCCGACGGCGAAGCATGCGGTCAGCAGTCCGGCGTTGCGCTGAGTTGTGTGCGGCGCCAGTTCTCGCGAACGTTGCATCACCAGTTGCATGCAGGCCAGGAACGGCATGCCGCACAACACCACCCCCAGCGCCAAGCCATAACCACTGCCCAACAGACAGGCGAAGACCCCGAGCGCCTGCAACCACAGGGTGGCGGTCAGCCAGTGCCGTGTGGTGTTCGGATCATGGCGACGCAGGCTCACCAACAGCACGCCAATCGCCGCACCAAGACCGAAGCACGGCCAGAACAGGTCGGCCTGCCATTGCCCGTGAAATTGCGCGTTGGCCATTTGCGAGAGAAACGTGGCCGGGATGATGTAACCCACGCCATATAACGCATACACCGCCGCCAGTCGCGGGATGCCGCGATTCGAATGGTTGACGTTGAGGGTGGCGACCGGTGTGTGCACGCCCGGTTGCGGCAGGATCCGCACGATCCCCAGCAACATCACCAGCGCCACGGCGGCATAGATCAGCCACAAGGTGGCAGAGGTCTGATTCAGCAGATGTGAGAACAGTGCCAGCAGCCCGGTCAGAAAAATTCCCAGTCCGGGACCGGCAAATACCAGTGCCCCCAGCCGTGGCCGGCCTGCCGCCGCTGCCAGCGGCTGACTCAATGCGGTGATCATCACCAACACCCAGGCACTCGCCACCCCGGTACCGAAGCGCAGCAGCAAATGCGCCCAGAAGCCGTTGGCCCAGAACGATGCCAGGGTCAGCAGCACACACAGCCACAAACCGCCATGCAACCGGCGCTGCACTTGCTGCGGACGGTGGGCGAACATCGCGTCCACCGCGCCCAGCAGGTAACCGAGGTAGTTGGCCGCAGCAATCAGACCGGCGGCCGTCAGGTCGACCTGGCCTTCGCTGAGCAAGTGCGGCAATTGCGGGGTGAGGGCGAAACGCCCGATGCCCATGGCCATCATCAGGGCGACGAAACAGGCGGATAAGCGAATCAGTGGCGACATGGTCGGGATTCCTTTGAAGGAGCAATGACCGTCAGGCTAGAAGCGATTGACTTTCTTTAAAATTGAATAATAGTGAGTAACTTGTTCTGTTATGGAGAAAGGTCGTGGAGTTCAGCCAGTTGCGGATCTTTCAGGCAGTCGCCGAGGAAGGTTCGATCACCCGCGCAGCAGAACGCCTGCACCGAGTGCCGTCCAACCTGTCGACCCGGCTCAAACAGCTGGAAGAGCAATTGGGCGTCGAACTTTTCGTTCGTGAGCGTCAGCGTTTGCAGTTATCGCCTGCGGGAAAAGTCCTGCTGGACTACACTGGCAAGCTGTTCGCTTTGCGCGATCAGGCCAGTGCGGCGGTGATGGGCGGGCAGCCGGCCGGGGATTTTGTCCTCGGCACGCTGTACAGCACCGCGGCGATCCATTTGCCGGCGTTGCTGGCGCGCTATCACAAGCAATACCCGGCGGTGAATCTGCAAGTGCAGTCCGGACCCAGCGGCGAATTGCTCGAAGGCCTGGTCTCCGGGCGCCTCGATGCGGCGCTGGTGGACGGCCCGCCGCAACTCGCCGGGATCGACGGCGTGCCGCTGTGCGACGAGCGTCTTGTGCTGATCAGCGAAGCCGACCATCCGCCAATCCGCAGCGCCAAGGAGGTCGAGGGCAGGGCGGTATTCACCTTTCGTCATGGTTGCGCCTACCGCGCGCGGCTGGAGGCGTGGTTCGTTCACTATCAGGCGGCGATGGGCCGGGCGATGGAGATCGAGTCGTATCAGGGCATGCTCGCCTGCGTGATTGCCGGCAGCGGTGTGGCATTAATGTCGGAGTCGATGCTCGCCAGTCTGCCGGGGCGCGAGAGCGTTGCAGTGCACCCGTTGGCCGAACCGTTTGCCAGTGCGACAACATGGCTCATGTGGCGCAAGGGCATGGTCGGGGCCAACCTCAATGCCTGGATTGAACAGCAGCAAGCGCTCTATTCCGTGGCATCGAGTGAAACCCGGCAGACGGCGTGAACCAACCAACCGTAATTCTGTTCAATTCAGTAACAGATCATTGCGGATTTGGCCGAGCATTGCGTAGGACTTCGGACTATTATCAGTGCGAAGCGGCCTCAGAATTCCGGCCGCTCAGCACTACCCTGAAGGGGGCATGACGATGAAAGAGAAAATTCAGAACTGGCTGCACGATTTGGGTGTTGCCCTCGGCTTGATCGAACCGCCTCTGCAACCCGTACCGATCCGCACCGATGACGAACAGCGCCGGCGTCAGCCTCGCCGGCGGTAGTGCCTGATTAAAGATCAAAAGATCGCAGCCTTCGGCAGCTCCTACAGAAAAGTGTAGGAGCTGCCGAAGGCTGCGATCTTTTGCTTTTGTAGCGAGGGGATTTAGCGAAACGTCGCACCGCCCCGATGGGCTGCGAAGCAGTCCAAAAAAACTATTCAATTTGGTTTAACCCGCGAGATTACGATTACTGACTTCAGGGCTGCTGCGCAACCCATCGGGGCGGTGCGACGTTTCGCTAAATCCCCTCGCCACAGGGCGCTCCAGCAACACGAGTGCTGTATTTATAACCCTTCTCCGTGTCGCCCGATCTCCAGCAGAAATCGACTCAGGTCATTCGCGGTCTTCGCGGTCTTGAGTATGTGATCCTCTTCGGCCGTGAACGCCGTCAGTCCGAACTCATCTTCCAGATGAAATATCAGATCTTCGATATCTGCCTTCTCCAGCCCTAACTGCACCAGACTGGTGTCGTCGTTGAATTCGCGGGATTCCAGCAGGCGCCGAATGTATCGGTGCACGGCAGCACGCACGGCAGCTCTTCTCATGGCAGATGATTTCGTTGTTGTTTTGACTGATTACAGCAGGCCTCAAGCGTGTCGACGCAACCATTCGTCAATCATCGAACGCAAATGCCCGCCGGAAAAACTGCCGAAATGCCCGCCATGCACGGTGCGGATCGGCAGCGCCTGCAAGCGTCGCAGACTGGCGGCGTAATCCTGCAGATTGGAGTGGTAGGCGTCCTCGATCAACGGCCCGTCGTAAATGATGTCGCCGCTGAATAACGTTTCGGTGGCCGCCTCATACAGGCTGATGCCACCCGGCGAATGCCCCGGCGTGTGCAGCACTTGCAGGGTGCGGTTGCCCAGATCCAGCACATCGCCATCCTCGACAAAACCGGTGGCCGGCGCGGCCTTGACCCGGTATTCGGCGTAGCACAGCGGGCAATCCGGGTGCGCCTCGAACATGTCGTCGCCGACGAAGGCCCGGCTCAGGTCATTCTCGCCGTCCGGCGCGGCGAGGATGTCGGCCTCGGCAGGATGCACCAGGCGCTCGGCGAATTCGTGATGCCCGGCAATGTGGTCGAAGTGGCAATGACTGGCCACCGCCACCAATGGCCGCTCGGTAATCCACGGTAACTGCTCGCGCAGGCTGACCAGCCCCGAGCCGCTGTCGAGCAACAAGTCTTTGTCGCGCCCCTGCACGTGCCACAAATTGCAGCGGTAGAACGGGCGGATATACGGCTCATGGATCAACCGGATGCCGTCGCTCAAGTGCTGAACTTCGAACCACTGATCGCGCGAAACGATCTTCATAAGCCATTTTCTCCAGACGTAAAAAAACGGGTGTGGCAACCGACGCCACACCCGTCGAAGAAAGCATCAAGTCGTTACATCAGAGCTTAGATCGCACTCGCCAAAGTCGCCGGGCGAGGGGAGACCAGGCTGACCACCACAAAACTCACCAGCCCCACAGCCAGGCTGTAGTAGATCGGCGTGTTGGCATCCAGACCATCCTTGAACATGAACAGCAGCGCGGTAGCAAAGCCCAGGCCCATGCTGGCGATGGCGCCGGCGGTGGTCGCACGTTTCCAGAAGATCGCACCGATCAGCGGAATCAGCATGCCGCCCACCAGCAGGTTGTAGGCCAGGGTCAGGGCGCTGATCACGTCATTCACCACCAGCGCGATGCCCAGCACCACGACACCGGTGAGCAAGGTGAACAGGCGGTTGATCGCCAGGCTCGACTGTTTGCCGCCACGCAGTTTCGGCAGCAGGTCTTCGGTCAGCGTGGTGGCAGCAGCCAGCAGGCCGGCGCTGGCGGTGGACATCATCGCCGCCAGAGCCGCAGCGATCACCAGACCACGGATGCCGTCCGGCAGCGACAGTTTGACGATGGCGGCGAAGGCGTTGTTGACGTTGTCCAGATCCGGGATCAGTACGTGAGCGGCCATGCCGATCAGCGCGCAGGCCAGACCGTAGAGGATGCAGTAGATACCGGCGATGCTGCCGGCGTACTGGGCGACTTTGGCGGTCTTGACGGTGAACACCCGTTGCCAGATGTCTTGACCGATCAGGATGCCGAAGAAGTAGATCATGAAGTAGGTGATGATCGTGTCCCAACCGATGGTGGTGAAGTTGAACGCCGCTGCCGGCAGCTTCAGCACCAGTTCGTCCCAGCCGCCGACGCGGTACAGGCAGATCGGCAACAGGATGAACATCAGGCCCACGGTCTTGATGATGAACTGGACGATGTCGGTCAGGGTCAGCGACCACATGCCGCCGATCGCCGAGTAGATCACCACCACGCCACCGCCGAGCAGTACCGAGATCCAGAATGGCAGGCCGAACAGCACTTGCAGCACGGTGCCGATCGCCAGGATCGAGGTCACGCCGATCATCAGCGCGTAGGCCAGCATGATCGCCGCGCTTGCCGAGCGGGCCATCGGGTTATAGCGTTTTTCCAGCACCTGGGTAACGGTGTAGATCTTCAGTTTCAGCAGCGGTTTGGCGAGAAACAGGTTCAGCGCGACGATGCCGCAACCCAGCGCCGCACACAGCCAGAAACCGGAGATGCCGTGCACGTAACCCAGGCGCACGGTGCCGACGGTGGACGCACCACCCAGTACGGTCGCGGCCATGGTGCCCATGTACAGGCTTGGGCCCAGGTTACGCCCGGCGACCAGAAAGTCCTCGTTGGTCTTGGCCTTGCGCATGCCGTAGTAGCCGAGCAACAGCATGCCGGCGGCGTAGATGAGGACGACGAATAAATCCAAAGCCATGATGGCGTGTCTCCGATTGTCTTTTTTATGGTGAGGCTGAATTCGATTTGCCCTTGTGGGAGCGGGCTTGCTCGCGAATGCTTTGGGTCAGTCACATCAATGTTGGATGTGCCGCCGTCTTCGCGAGCAAGCCCGCTCCCACAGGGGATTTGCGTCAGGCGGCCTGGCGCAGTTCAGGTGTTTCTGCGGCTTTGCGGCGTGCATCCTTGGGCCCGAACACCTCCCGCGGTTCCGGGAACAGGCTCAGCAGCGTCAGGTACACCACCGAGGCCAGGCCCAGAGTCACCGGCAGGCTGATGTCGATGCCGCCGGCCAACTCACCCAGCGGGCCGACGAACTGCCCCGGCAGGTTGACGAAGCACAGGCCGACCGCCGCGCTCGGGATCCATGCGCCCAGGCCACGCCAGTTCCAGCCGTGGTTGAACCAGTAGCGTCCGCCTTGCTCGCCGCGAGTGAACACCTGCAGGTCATCCGGGCAGTAGAAGCCGCGGCGCACCAGCAGGCCGATGATCATGATCACCATCCACGGGGTGGTGCAGGTGATGATCAGCACGGCGAAGGTCGACACGCTCTGCACCAGGTTCGCCCCAAAGCGCCCGATGAAGATGAAGGCAATCGATAGCACGCCGATCAGCAACGTTGCCTTGACCCGCGACAGCACCCGTGGGAACACGCTGGACATGTCCAGCCCGGTGCCATACAGCGAGGTGGTGCCGGTGGACATGCCGCCGATCACCGCAATCAGGCACACCGGCAGGAAGAACCAGCTCGGCGATACCGCCAGCAGGCCGCCCACATAGTTGTTCGCCGCGATGTAGTCCGGCGCCTTGATCGCGACGATGGTCGCGGTGCTCAGGCCGAACAGGAACGGGATGAACGTGGCGATCTGCGACAGCACCACAGCGGCCATGATCCGCTGCTTGGAGGTGTCACGCGGAATGTAGCGCGACCAGTCGCCGAGGAACGCACCGAACGAGATCGGGTTGCTCATCGCGACCAGCGCCGCGCCGATGAACGCCGCCCAGAAGCCCGGTTGACCGAGGTTCACCGTGCCGGCGTAGTTGACGTCGAAAGGACCGGCGAAGGCGAAGATGCCCAGCAGGAACAACAGGCTGGCGCTCCACACCGCGATCTTGTTCACCCACAGCAGAAAGCGGAAGCCGTAGATGCACACGGTCAGCACCAGAATCGCGAACAGGCCGTAGGCCAGGCCCAGGGTCAGGTCGGTTTCCGGCAGACCGATCAGGCGTTTCGCACCCCCGATCAACGCATCCCCCGAACTCCACACCGAGAGCGAGAAAAATGCGATGGCGGTCAACAGCGACAGGAACGAACCGACGATCCGCCCGTGCACGCCGAAGTGAGCACCCGAGGACACGGCATTGTTGGTGCCGTTGAGCGGGCCGAACAGGCCCATCGGGGCGAGGATCAGCGAGCCGAGCAGCACGCCCGACACAATCGCCCAGACACCGGCCTGAAACGACAGACCGAACAGCACCGGGAAACTGCCGAGCACGGCGGTGGCAAAGGTATTGGAACCACCGAAGATCATCCGGAACAAGTCCGTCGGGCCTGCGGTGCGTTCGTGGTCCGGGATCTGTTCGACCCCGTGGGTTTCAATTTGCGTAAGGCTTTGGTCGTTGTTGTTGTTATTCATGATCTGCTCCGATCATAAAGGCGCGCCTCATCGTGTGTGAGGCGTCACCTGTTTGGCTAAGGGGATGGCAGCCCTTCCGGCATTGCGGACAAATGTTCGTGGCAGGCCAGCCAATGGCCTTGTTGTTTTAGGCTCGACGCTTGTTTCTTGAAAACAATCGTCTCGCGCTCCTGGCTGAAATGTTGCTCCCCTTGCATGCGCAGCTCGGTGGCCACGTCATGGATAAACACCGCCACGTCACCTTGCAGGCTGACGAAGGCGTTGCTCGAAGTGCACGACAACACTTCAAAGCCATCCTCGGCGCGCCAGCTGTCCCACAAGGCCTGATAGGCATCGCGCGACAGCAGCGGCTGTTCGAGGGTGTAAAACACGAAACTTGCATCGGCGCTGAACGCGCCGAAATAAGCTTCGCGATCGTTACGAGCGAAGGCGGACACCAGATCGGCAGCCGCTTTCAACACCTGATCACGTTCGTTCATGGCCGAACCCTCAGCGGTGGACCACGCCAGGCAGTACGCAGAGCATTTCGTACAGCAGGTTGGCGGCCAGCAGCGAGGTGTTGCCGGTGGTGTCGTAAGCGGGCGAGACTTCTACCAGATCGCAGCCGATCAGGTCGAGGCCCTGACAGCCGCGAACGATTTCAATCGCCTGAATGGTCGTCAGACCCCCGATTTCCGGGGTGCCGGTGCCGGGCGCCCAGGCCGGGTCGATACCGTCGATGTCGAAACTCAGGTACACCGGGCCGCCGCCGACTTTCTCGCGCACTTCGGCCATCAGCGGCGCCAGCGACTTGTGCCAGCATTCTTCGGCTTGTACGACGCGGAAGCCCTGATCGCGGCTCCAGTTGAAGTCGTCAGCGGTGTAGCCCTGTGCGCGCAAACCAATCTGCACCACGCGGTCGCAGTCCAGCAGACCTTCTTCGACGGCGCGACGGAAGGTCGTGCCGTGGGCAATCTTCTCGCCGAACATGTGATCGTTGACGTCAGCGTGGGCATCGATGTGCACCAGACCGACCTTGCCGTGCTTTTTATGGATGGCACGTAGGATCGGCAGGGTGATGGTGTGGTCGCCACCCAGGGTCATCGGGATCACGTTGTGCTCGAGGATGTTGTCGTAGGCTTCTTCGATGATGCGCACGGCGTCGAGCAGGTTGAAGGTGTTGATCGCCACGTCACCGATGTCGGCGACCGACAGCGAGTCGAACGGCGCGGCGCCGGTGGCCATGTTGTACGGGCGGATCATCACCGATTCGGTGCGGATGTCGCGCGGCCCGAAGCGGGTGCCGGGGCGCAGCGAAGTACCGATGTCCAGTGGCACGCCAACGAAGGCAGCGTCCAGGCCGGCAGCGGTCGGTACATGGGGAAGTCGGAGCATGGTGGCGATGCCGCCGAAGCGCGGCATTTCGTTACCGCCCAGTGGTTGGTGAAGAATCTTGTCCACGGGTAGGGCCTCATCGTCTTTGTTTTATTTATGTCGGCGCACCGTTGAGCACAGGTTCGGACGCCGCTGTGGGGCCGATTCTGCGAAATGTAGTGGCGGGGAAGAATCGCTACGGGCAAAAACTTAGTTCAGATTTTTCTAAACTAATGAGGGCGGGCGGATTAGACTCTGCGGTTTCGGGATTCATGCCTGGCTGAACATTGCTGCCCTCACCCCAACCCTCTCCCGGAGGGAGAGGGGGCCGACAGAGTTGTCAGCGGAATCTGCATCGACCTGAAAAATCGAGTCGAACTCAGGATTTGAAAGCCCTGGAGATCAGCTCCCTCTCCCTCGGGGAGAGGGCTGGGGTGAGGGGTGCAACAGACAACGCAGTTCCAAAGCCCGGAGTAGACATGGCCAACGCTTTACCCGACCTGAAACTATTGCGCATCTTCGTCAGCGTGGTTCGCCATCAGGGTTTTGCCAATGCGCAGCAGGAACTCAACCTGTCGACCTCGGCGATCAGCACTTACATGAGCCAGCTCGAAGCGGCGCTCGGTCTGGTGCTGTGCCATCGCGGACGCGGTGGATTCAGCCTGACCAGCAAGGGCGAGCTGTTCCATCAGGAAACCCTGCGCCTGCTCGCCGAACTCGAAGGTTTCGAGCAATACGCCGCGGCGCTCAAGGGCGAACTGCGCGGTACGCTCAACCTCGGGGTGATCGACTCCACCGTCAGCGACAAGGCCTTGCCGTTCGCCGAGGCCATTGGCGCCTACAGTCAGGAACACCCGGCGGTGCATTTGCATCTGTCGGTGATGAGCCCGTACGAACTGCAACTCGGCGTGCAGGACAATCGACTCGATCTGGCCATCGGTGCGTTTTCCACGCGCATGAGCGGTCTGGTGTACATGCCGCTGTACCGCGAGCAGCACTGGCTGTATTGCAGCAGCCGGCATCCGCTGTTCAACGAGCGGCGGATCCCCGAGCAGGTCATCACTCAGCAACGCATGGTCGGCCGTGGTTACTGGAGCCAGGCCGAGCTGGCACGGCACGGTTTCAAACACAGCGCGGCGACTGTGGAAAGTATGGAGGCGCAACTGATTCTGGTGCTCTCCGGCGCCTACATCGGTTACCTGCCGGAGCACTACGCTCAGGCCTGGGCCGACAAGGGCGACCTGCGCGTGTTGCTGCCGGCGACCTTCGGTTATCAGGCGCCATTCTCGATGATCATGCGTCGTGGCCGCAGCCGCGAGCCGCTGATCCAGACTTTCCGTGATCTGCTCAAAGCGCAGTTGAATCAGGCGTAAAGACTATGTCCAGACCGCAATGCCCGCGCTGCCTGCGCCCCCAAACCCATTGCCTGTGCCCGCTGATCCCGAACCTCGACAGCCGCACCCGGGTGTTGCTGTTGCAGCATCCGAGCGAGGTCAATCACGCGCTCAACACCGCGCGACTGGCAGCGCTGGGTTTGACCAATGCCGAGTTGATTGTCGGTGAAGTGTTCGAGGATCTGCCGACGCTGCTCAATCGGCCGGGGTATCAGGCGCGGTTGCTGTTTCCCGCTGACGATGCGCAGCCGCTGCAGGCCTACCGTGAATCCGCTGAACCGTTGTTGCTGGTGGTGCCGGATGGCACCTGGCGCAAGGCGCGCAAGATGCTTCATCTCAACCCGCTGCTGGCAGCGCTGCCGCGGGTGACGCTGGCGCAGGGCGGGGTGTCGCGCTACCGGTTGCGCAAGGCACCGGGGCCGGGGGCGTTGTCGACCATCGAGGCGATTGTGCAGGCGCTGGAAACTCTGGAAGCGCCGACCACGTTTGCGCCGTTGCTCAAACCGTTCGAGGCGTTGATCGAGGGGCAGATTGCGGCGATGGGGGAGGAGGTTTTTCAGCGTAATCATTCAAAATAATGGGTGTTGGTGCGGGCCTCTTCGCGAGCAAGCCCGCTCCCACAGGGGAATGCATTCCAAATGTGGGAGCGGGCTTGCT
>NZ_JASCPO010000193.1:0-11323 GCF_029960145.1 Pseudomonas sp. PS01299
CGCTGGATCAGTCGACATCAATGTTGGATATCAGTCCGTCTTCGCGAGCAAGCCCGCTCCCACAGGGTTTAATTCAGCCTTTCTTTTGTGCAAACAACGCATCGAGCTTCTGCTCGAAGGTGTGATAGTCGATGCGATCGTAGAGCTCCATGCGCGTCTGCATGGTGTCGATGACATTCTGCTGTGTGCCGTCGCGGCGGATCGCGGTGTAGACGTTTTCCGCTGCCTTGTTCATCGCGCGGAACGCCGACAGCGGGTACAGCACCAGCGACACATCCGCCCCTGCAAGCTGCTCGGTGGTGTACAGCGGCGTCGAGCCGAACTCGGTGATGTTGGCCAGAATCGGCGCTTTCACCCGGTTGGCGAACAGCTTGTACATCTCCAGCTCGGTGATGGCTTCCGGGAAGATCATGTCGGCGCCGGCCTCGATGCACGCCGCGGCGCGATCCAGTGCCGACTCCAGACCTTCCACCGCCAGCGCGTCAGTACGCGCCATGATCACGAAGCTGTCGTCGGTACGGGCATCGACGGCGGCTTTGATGCGGTCGACCATTTCCTGCTGGCTGACGATTTCCTTGTTCGGACGGTGGCCGCAACGCTTGGCGCCGACCTGGTCTTCGATGTGAATCGCCGCGGCGCCGAACTTGATCATCGACTTCACAGTGCGCGCCACGTTGAACGCCGACGAACCGAAACCGGTGTCGACGTCCACCAGCAGCGGCAGGTCGCAGACGTCAGTGATGCGCCGCACGTCGGTCAGCACGTCATCCAGGCCGGTGATGCCCAGGTCCGGCACGCCGAGCGAGCCTGCGGCCACCCCGCCACCGGACAGGTAGATCGCCTTGAAACCGGCGCGTTTGGCCAGCAGCGCGTGGTTGGCGTTGATCGCGCCGACCACCTGCAATGGATGCTCGCTGGCGACCGCATCGCGGAAACGCTGGCCTGGAGTGTTCTGCTTGGAACTCATGACTCACCTCGTTCAGTGGCTGTCTTATTGTCGGCGCCGTCCTGGTAATGACGGGCGATGTTGCGTTTCGAGGCGCCGATGTGGCGGCGCATCAACAATTCCGCGAGCTCGCCGTCACGGTCGGCGATGGCATCGAGAATCCGGTGGTGTTCGGCGAAGGCCTGACGCGGGCGGTTGGGCGTGGTGGAAAACTGGATGCGGTACATGCGCACCAGTTGATACAGCTCGCCGCAGAGCATCTGGGTCAGCGTGCGATTGCCGCTGCCCTGGATGATCCGGTAGTGAAAGTCGAAATCGCCTTCCTGCTGGTAATAGCCGACGCCAGCCTGGAACGCCGCGTCGCGCTCGTGGGTTTCCAGCACCCGGCGCAGTTCGTCGATTTCTTCGACGCTCATGCGCTCGGCCGCCAGCCGGCAGGCCATACCTTCAAGGGATTCGCGGATTTCGTAGAGTTCGAGCAATTCGGCGTGGCTGAGCGACACCACCCGCGCGCCGACATGCGGTACGCGCACCAGCAGTCGCTGACCTTCAAGCCGATGAATGGCCTCGCGCAGCGGCCCGCGACTGATGCCATAAGTGCGCGCCAGCTCGGGTTCGGAGATCTTGCTGCCTGGGGCGATCTCGCCTTTGACGATGGCCGCCTGGATGCGCCGGAAGACGTTTTCCGAGAGCGTCTCGGAATCCTCGCCGCTGATGACCGGGGGATCGAGTTGATCCAGCATGATTGTCGACACCTTCAAATCCAATGCAGCAAAAACTAGCCAATTAGCCGGCACCAGTCAAAGGATAAATGGATATTGTCGACAATCGTCTAATAAACCGAAAAGATCGCAGCCTTCGGCAGCTCCTACAGAATGTACGCGAATCCTTTGTAGGAGCTGCCGCAGGCTGCGATCTTTTGATCTTTTATAGACCGGCCCCAGCGCTGGCGCCATAAAACCACCGTGCTAGAATGCCGCCCGCATTTGCTGGCCATTTGTACGGCTTGTCATAAAAAGCTGATAGGCACACGAAGGAGCTTGCGCAGTATTGCCAGGAACCTGAACCGAAAACGGAACGCTGCGCACCAGGATTTATGAGACTCAAGCCCTTCCCCACATTTTTTGCGCTGTTTTGCCTGCCCGGCCTCGCCGCGGCGGGGGAAAAAACCGTGTACGGCCTCAACGAATACGCATCGCTTGACGGCATCAATCTGCAAGTCGCGGCCAAACTCGACACTGGCGCCAAGACCGCCTCACTGAGTGCCCGCGACATCAAACGCTTCAAACGCAACGGCGAGTCCTGGGTGCGTTTCTACCTGGCGATCGACGCGGCGCATTCGCACCCGATCGAGCGGCCGCTGGCCCGGGTCAGCAAGATCAAACGCCGCGCCGGCGACTACGACCCGGAAGAAGGTAAAAAGTACACCGCGCGCCCGGTGATCGAGCTGGATATCTGCATGGGCACGGCGTTGCGCAGCATCGAAGTGAACCTGACCGACCGAAGTGCGTTCCAATACCCGCTTTTGATCGGCTCCGAAGCGCTGAAACGCTTCGACGCGCTGGTCGACCCCAGTCTTAAATACGCTGCCGGCAAACCTGCCTGCACCATCGCCGCTCATACCGCCGAGTAATTTCCATGCGTTCTCTAACCTTCCACCTGAAAATCCTGATCACCATTCTGGTGCTCCTGGGCGTTTCGGTTACGGCCTATCAGATTTTCGTGCTCGGCATCCCGGTGACCGAAGACGCTACCGACGACTTGTGGAACATCGACGCCAAAGTCGAGTTCGTCGCCAGCACCAAGGACCCGGTGAAGGTCCAGATGTTCGTGCCGCCCCTGAGCCGCGATTACGTCAGCCTCAACGAAAGCTTTATCTCCAATAATTACGGCGTGGCGGTCAACCGTGTCGACGGCAACCGCAAGGTCACCTGGTCGGCGCGCCGGGCCAAGGGCAACCAGACCCTTTATTACCGTCTGGTGCTGACCAAGCGCTACACCGCGGAAAAATCCAAGATCAAAGGCCCGACCTTCCGCGACAGCATCGCCATCGAAGGCCCGGAAAAAATCGCCGCCGAAGCCCTGCTCGCGCCGATCCGCCAGCACTCGGCCGACGTCGAAACCTTCATCGGCGAAGCGATCAAACGCGTCAACAACGCCAACGATGACAACGTCAAACTGCTGCTGGCCGGCGACCCGTCGACGCCGCATAAGGCGAAGATCGTCGAACTGCTGCTGTCGATCGCTCACGTGCCGGTGGAAAAAGTCCACACCATCCGCCTCGTCGCCGATCAACCGCAAACCCCGGAACTGTGGCTGCGCAGTTTCAACGGCAACGACTGGCTGTACTTCAACCCGGAAACCGGCGAACAAGGCCTGCCGACCGACCGCCTGCTGTGGTGGACCGGTGATGAAAACCTGATCACCATCGAGGGCGCGAAGAAAGCCAACGTGACCTTCAGCCTGAACAACAGCGAGATGAACGCGATTCGTCTGGCCAAGCTGACCGACGAAAACACCGACGCCAACTTCCTCGAATACTCGCTGTACGGCCTGCCGCTGCAGACCCAGCAAACGTTCATGATCATGGTGATGATCCCGATCGGCGTGCTGGTGATCCTGATCCTGCGCAACCTGATCGGCCTGCAGACCCTCGGCACCTTTACCCCGGTGCTGATCGCCCTGGCCTTCCGCGAAACGCAACTGGGCTTCGGCATCCTGCTATTTACCGTGATCACGGCGCTGGGCCTGTCATTACGCTCGTATCTGGAACATTTGAAGCTGCAGATGCTGCCGCGCCTGTCGGTAGTGTTGACCTTCGTGGTGGTGCTGATTGCCGCCATCAGTCTGTTCAGCCATAAACTCGGCCTGGAGCGCGGTTTGTCGGTGGCGCTGTTCCCGATGGTGATTCTGACCATGACCATCGAACGCCTGTCGATCACCTGGGAAGAACGTGGCGCCAGCCATGCCATGAAAGTGGCGATCGGCACCCTGTTCGCCGCCTCGCTGGCACACCTGATCATGACCGTGCCGGAGCTGGTGTACTTCGTGTTCACCTTCCCGGCGATCCTGCTGATTCTGGTCGGTTTCATGCTGGCGATGGGGCGTTATCGCGGTTATCGCCTGACCGAACTGGTGCGCTTCAAGGCTTTCCTGAAGAAGGCTGACGCCTGATGTTCGGTTTCTGGAAGACCTGGAAGGCGCTGGAGGCGCGGGGCATCATGGGCATCAATCGGCGTAACGCCGACTACGTGCTCAAATACAACAAGCGCAGCCTGTACCCGATCGTCGATGACAAGATCATCACCAAGGAGCGCGCCATCGCTGCCGGCATTCATGTGCCGGAGCTGTACGGCGTGATCTCCACGGAGAAGGAAATCGACAAGCTCGACGCGATCATCGGCGGGCACAACGACTTCGTGATCAAGCCCGCCCAGGGCGCCGGCGGTGACGGCATCATCGTCATCGCCGACCGCTTCGAGGGCCGCTATCGCACGGTCTCGGGCAAGATCCTTGCCCATGAAGAACTCGAACACCACATCTCGAGCATCCTCACCGGCCTGTATTCGCTGGGCGGTCACCGCGACCGCGCACTGATCGAATACCGGGTGACCCCGGATCAGATCTTCAAGAGCATCAGCTACGAAGGCGTGCCGGACATCCGCATCATCGTGCTGATGGGCTATCCGGTGATGGCCATGCTGCGCCTGCCGACCCGTCAGTCCGGCGGCAAGGCCAACCTGCACCAGGGCGCCATCGGCGTCGGCGTCGACCTCGCCACCGGCCTGACCCTGCGCGGTACCTGGCTGAACAACATCATCAACAAACACCCCGACACCACCAACGCGGTGGACGGCGTGCAACTGCCCTACTGGGACGGCTTCATGAAGCTCGCGGCTGGCTGTTATGAGCTTTGCGGGCTGGGTTACATCGGTGTGGACATGGTGCTGGACCAGGAGAAAGGTCCGCTGATTCTCGAGCTGAATGCGCGACCGGGGCTGAATATCCAGATTGCCAACGATTGCGGGCTGACTCAGCGTACGCATGCGGTCGAGGCGCATCTGGAAGACCTGAAGGCGCGTGGGGTGACGGAGTCAGTTGAAGAACGGGTGGCGTTTACTCAGGAGATGTTTGGGCATATTCCGGCGGTCGAGGGCTGAAGCTGAAAAGCTGAAGAGCCCCTCACCCTAGCCCTCTCCCGGAGGGAGAGGGGACTGACCGTGTTGGATGCTCGAAGTACATCGACCTGCAAGTTCGAGTCGAACTCAGAACTTGAAAAGCATGAAGATCCGCCCCCTTTCCCCCTCGCCCCCTTGGGGGAGAGGGCTGGGGTGAGGGGGTAGCTTTTGATTTTGATCTGGCAGCCGAGAGGACTACAATCCCCACCCCGCCTCAATGGCCGATCTGCCCCGCCCATGTTGACCTGTTCCGTACACCCGCTGCCCTACCGCGCCAACCCCGCCGACTACTTCGCGGCCATCCGCCATGCGCCCGGCGCCGTGCTGCTCGACAGCGGCCGGCCGAGTGCCGACCGTGGCCGTTTTGATCTGCTCAGCGCCTGGCCGCTGGAACAACTGGCGGTGTTGCCCGACGAAAGCGGCAGCGTTTTCCTGCAACGCCTGCGCGATAATCTGAGCCGTCTGGGCGAGGCGCAGTTGCCTGGCGAATATGACCTGCCATTCGCCGGCGGCCTGATCGGCTACCTGAGCTACGACTTTGGCCGGCATCTGGAACACCTGCCGAGCCAGGCCCGGGATGATCTGCAATTGCCCGACGCGCGGTTCGGCCTGTACGACTGGGCGCTGATCAGCGATCACCAGACCGCCACCAGCCAACTGGTGTTTCACCCGTCACTGGCCGACAGCGAGCGGCAACGGGTGATCGCGCTGTTCAGCCAACCGACTTCAGCGCCGCTGACGCCGTTCAAGCTGGACACGCCGATGACCGCCGATCTGTCGGCCGATGACTATCGCCAGGCGCTGGAACGCATTCATCAATACATCCAGGCCGGCGACTGCTATCAGGTCAACTTCGCCCAGCGTTTCCGCGCACCGTGTCAGGGCGATCCGTGGCTGGCCTATTGCGCGTTGCGCGAGGCCTGCCCGACGCCGTTTTCCGGTTTCCAGAGCCTGCCCGACGGCGACGCGGTGTTGAGCCTGTCGCCGGAGCGCTTCGTCAAAGTCAGCCAGCGCCAGGTGGAAACCCGCCCGATCAAGGGCACCCGCCCGCGTGGACTGACGCCGGCCGAAGACGCCGCCAACGCCGCCGAACTGCTGGCCAGCCCCAAGGATCGCGCGGAAAACCTGATGATCGTCGACCTGCTGCGCAACGACCTCGGCCGTACCTGCCGCATCGGCTCGGTGCGGGTGCCGGAGCTGTTCAGCCTGGAAAGCTATCCCAACGTGCATCACCTGGTCAGCAGCGTGACCGGTGAACTGGCCGAGGATCGCGATGCGCTGGATCTGATTGCCGGCAGTTTCCCCGGCGGCTCGATCACCGGCGCACCGAAGATCCGTGCGATGCAGATCATCGACGAACTGGAACCGACCCGGCGCGGTTTGTATTGCGGTTCGTTGCTGTACCTGGACGTACGCGGCGAGATGGACAGCTCCATCGCGATTCGCAGTCTGTTGGTCAAGGATGGGCAGGTGTGTTGCTGGGGTGGCGGCGGGATCGTGGCCGATTCGGACTGGCAGGCGGAGTATCAGGAGTCGATTACCAAAGTCAGAATCCTCCTCGAAACCCTGCAAAACCTTTAAAAGCTTAAAAGCTTCGCGAGCAAGCCCGCTCCCACATATGGACTGCATTCCACATGTGGGAGCGGGCTTGCTCGCGAAGGCGCCCTTCCAGACGACTACAAACTCAACGCTCTGTTAGAAGCTTTGAGGAATTCCTGCTTCAACTCGGCAAACGTATGCACCGCCGGAAACTGCGGGAACTCGCGAATCACGTTGTCCGGCGCATGAAACAGAATCCCCGCGTCCGCCTCGCCCAGCATGCTCGTGTCGTTATACGAATCTCCCGCCGCAATTACCCGGTAGTACAGGCTTTTGAACGCCAGCACCGACTGACGCTTGGGATCTTTCTGACGCAATTGATAGCTGGTCACTCGCCCGCTGTCGTCCGTGATCAGGCGATGGCAGAGCAAGGTCGGGAAGCCCAGTTGCCGCATCAGCGGCTGGGAGAATTCGTAGAAGGTGTCCGAGAGAATCACCACCTGAAAGCGCTCGCGCAGCCAGTCGACGAACTCCACCGCGCCGTCCAGCGGCTTGAGGGTGGCGATCACTTCCTGGATGTCCGAGAGCTTCAGGCCGTGCTCGTCGAGGATGCGCAGGCGTTGCTGCATCAACACGTCGTAATCGGGAATGTCCCGGGTGGTGGCCTTGAGGGATTCGATTCCGGTTTTTTCGGCGAAGGCGATCCAGATTTCCGGCACCAGTACCCCTTCAAGATCCAGGCAAGCAATTTCCACAAGACACTCCCGTTTGTAGTGATTATTGAGTCGAGCGAGCCCGAACTCTAGCGACTCCCCCGCCACCGCGCAACGCAGCGGGCACACCCTACTCCGCCGCTTTTTGTTACCATCGCCGCCATATAGAGCGCCCAGCGCCACCGACCTGTAGGAAGCCGCCCTGATGAGCCCAACGTTCGATGTCGTGGAACTCGCCACGACCTATGCCAACAAATCCGCCCAGGACATCCTGAAACTCGCGTTCGCCGAGTTCGGTGACGAGCTGTGGATATCTTTCAGTGGTGCCGAGGATGTGGTGCTGGTGGACATGGCCTGGAAGCTGAACAAGAACGTCAAGGTGTTCAGCCTCGACACCGGCCGCCTGCACCCGGAAACCTATCGTTTCATCGATCAGGTGCGCGAGCACTACAAGATCGATATCGAACTGGTGTCGCCGGACTACACGAAGCTGGAACCGTTCGTGAAGGAAAAAGGCCTGTTCAGCTTCTATAAGGACGGCCATGGCGAATGCTGCGGCATCCGCAAGATCGAACCGCTGCGCCGCAAACTGTCCGGCGTCAAAGCCTGGGCCACCGGCCAGCGCCGCGATCAGAGCCCGGGCACCCGCAGCGCCGTGGCGGTGCTGGAAATCGACACCGCGTTTTCCACGCCCGAACGCACCCTGTACAAGTTCAACCCGCTGGCGCAGATGACCAGCGAAGAGATCTGGGGTTACATCCGCATGCTCGAACTGCCGTACAACAGCCTGCATGAACGCGGCTTTATCAGCATCGGCTGCGAACCATGCACCCGCCCGGTGCTGCCGAACCAGCACGAGCGCGAAGGCCGCTGGTGGTGGGAAGAAGCGACGCAGAAAGAGTGCGGGCTGCATGCGGGGAATATCATCAGCAAGGCGTAAATCTCGCCCCAATGATGTCCCCCCTGTGGGAGCGGGCTTGCTCGCGAAAGCGGTCTGTCAGTCAGCGAATTTGTTGACTGGGAAGACGCCTTCGCGAGCAAGCTCGCTCCCACATTTGCTTCGTGGTGCCATGAAAAAATGTGTACACACGAATGTCACCATCGGTGCCATTTATGTGTGCACTTTTTGCTTTCACGCCCTGAAAAGTTACATCCCTGCTGAATTCCCCTGCGCTCTGCCACCTCCGCAAAATCCCCCGCAAAAAATAAATACCTGCTCAATCGGTCAATTTATAACCAATTATTTTCAAACACTTAGCGCTCATCGATAACTTTTCGAAATGAGCGCATCGCTGCATAGATCGCTGACTGGCACAGATCTGGCTTTGGTGCATACATGTTTTGTATACAAAACTGCAAAACATCAATCCACACTTTCGATCCGCAAGCCTGAAGCGCCCTATCCCGTACAGGCTGCAGATGCCCCGTAACCAGTGATGTCTGCTGGCCGCGACGAAGATTTGTCGAGCACTGAGCTCATGCACAGTCATCGCGGCCCCGCCCATCAGGAGCCTGCCGGAATGCGTACAAGTCTCTCCAACAACATCGCGCTGAATCTGCCCGCCTCTGCCCTCGACCAGCCATTGCCCGACGCGGGTCTGGCTCAACCGTTACAACTCAGCCCGCGCCTGCACAACAGGGACCTGGCACCGACCCGCGCCGAAGGTCGGCGCTGGGGCAAATACAGCATCTTCGCCCTGTGGACCAACGATGTGCACAACATCGCCAACTACTCGTTCGCCATCGGGCTGTATGCGTTGGGCCTGGGGGGCTGGCAGATTCTGCTGTCGCTGGGGATCGGCGCGGCGCTGGTGTACTTCTTCATGAACCTGTCCGGCTACATGGGGCAGAAAACCGGGGTGCCGTTTCCGGTGATCAGCCGGATCAGTTTCGGCATCCACGGCGCGCAGATTCCGGCGTTGATTCGCGCGGTGATCGCCATCGCCTGGTTCGGCATTCAGACGTATCTGGCGTCGGTGGTGTTTCGCGTGCTGCTGACGGCGATTCACCCCGGTTTCGCCGATTACGACCACAACTCGATTCTCGGCCTGTCGACGCTGGGCTGGGTGTGCTTCGTAGCGATCTGGTTCGTGCAGCTGGCGATTCTCGCCTACGGCATGGAAATGGTTCGCCGTTACGAGGCGTTTGCCGGACCGGTGATTCTGCTGACCGTCGCCGCCCTCGCCGCGTGGATGTACACCCAGGCCAACGCAACCATCGCCTGGTCAATCCGCGAACCGCTAATTGGTGGCGAAATGTGGCGCAACATCTTTGCCGGCGGCGCCTTGTGGCTGGCGATCTACGGCACGCTGATCCTGAATTTCTGCGACTTTGCGCGTTCTTCGCCGTGCCGCAAGACCATCAAGGTCGGCAATTTCTGGGGCCTGCCGGTGAACATTCTGGTGTTCGCCGCTATCACCGTCCTGCTCTGCGGTGCGCAATTTCAGATCAACGGACGGATCATCGAAAGCCCGACCGAAATCATCGCCTCGATCCCTAACACGTTCTTTCTGGTGCTCGGTTGCCTGGCGTTCCTGATCGTCACCGTGGCGGTGAACATCATGGCCAACTTCGTCGCCCCGGCCTTCGTCCTCAGCAACCTGGCGCCGAAGTACCTGACCTTCCGCCGCGCCGGGCTGATCAGCGCGACCATCGCCGTGCTGATCCTGCCGTGGAACCTCTACAACAGCCCGCTGGTGATCGTGTACTTCCTCTCCGGCCTCGGCGCCCTGCTCGGCCCGCTGTACGGGGTGATCATGGTCGACTACTGGCTGATCCGCAGAGGCCGGATCAACGTCCCGCAGTTGTACAGCGAAGACCCCAACGGCGCCTATTACTACAGCCGTGGAGTGAATTTCCGCGCGGTGGCGGCGTTCATTCCGGCAGCGCTGATCGCCATCGTCCTGGCGCTGGTGCCGGGCTTCCACAGCATCTCGCCGTTCTCCTGGCTGGTGGGCGCCGGCATTGCCGCGATGCTCTACCTGATCATCGCCAAACGTCAGCCGCACTACGCCGACGTCAGTGGCGAATCGATCGCCGTCGACAACGTCAGCCATTAACTTCCTTGCGGCCCGGATTTGGGCCGCTGAACTGCCCGCAATAAGGACTTCCCATGCGTATTCTTGTGGTCAACGTCAACACCACCGAATCCATCACCCAGGCCATCGCCCGCTCGGCGCAGGCCGTCGCGTCTCCCGGTACGGAGATCGTCGGCCTGACACCGTTCTTCGGCGCCGACTCGGTGGAAGGCAATTTCGAAAGTTACCTGGCGGCCATCGCCGTGATGGACCGGGTGATGTCCTACGACCAACCGTTCGACGCGGTGATTCAGGCCGGTTACGGCGAGCATGGTCGCGAAGGTTTGCAGGAACTGCTCAACGTGCCAGTGGTGGACATCACCGACGCCGCCGCCAGTACCGCGATGTTTCTCGGTCACGCCTATTCGGTGGTGACCACGCTGGATCGCACCGTGCCGCTGATCGAGGATCGACTGAAACTCTCGGGCCTGTGGGATCGCTGTGCCTCGGTGCGGGCCAGTGGTCTTGCGGTGCTGGAGTTGGAGCACGAACCACAGCGCGCACTGGAAGCCATCGTGCAGCAGGCGGAACTGGCGGTGACCCAGGACAAGGCCGAAGTGATCTGTCTGGGCTGCGGCGGCATGGCCGGGCTGGATGAACAGATTCGTCGCCGCACCGGGGTGCCGGTGGTGGATGGCGTGACGGCGGCGGTGACCATTGCTGAATCGCTGGTGCGGCTGGGGTTGTCGACGTCCAAGGTGCGGACTTACGCGACGCCACGGCCGAAGCAGATCATTGGCTGGGCGGAGCGGTTTGCTCGCTGAGTTCACAGACGAATACCGAGTCGTATCCTTCGCGAGCAAGCCCGCTCCCACATTGGATTTGTGACCGCCCCAGCTCCAATGTGGGAGCGGGCTTGCTCGCGAATGG
>NZ_JASCPO010000194.1:0-11321 GCF_029960145.1 Pseudomonas sp. PS01299
GCTCGCGAATGCGGTGTGTCAGGCGATAAAAATCTCGACGGATACACCGCATTCGCGAGCAAGCCCGCTCCCACAGTAGATCTGTGTGTGGCTGAGGAATCAGCGCAGATCGAGCTTCGCCGCCGCGCGCTCGGTGATTTCCGTGCGCAGTTTCAACGAAGGCGCTGCACGGTGCCGAGCCTCATCGACGACAGCACTCGGCGCCGTCTGCGGGCTGCCCGATTCAAACGGCGGTGCCGGCGCATATTCCAGTTGCAGCTGAATCAACTGCGCCGCCTCAACTCCCACCAGTTCGGCGGCCAGCACCAGCGCAAAGTCGATGCCTGCGGTAATGCCGCCACCGGTAAACAGATTGCCGTCGCGTACCACCCGGTCCTGCACCGCAATCGCGCCGAGTTTCGGCAGCAGTTCGTGATAGGCCCAGTGGGTGGTCGCACGTTTGCCTTTCAGCAGTCCCGCCGCGCCCAGCACCAGCGAACCGGTGCACACCGACGTCACATACCTGGCCTGCGCTGCCTGGCGTTTGATGAACCCCAGCGTCTGCTCATCTTCCATCAGCGGCCCGACCCCGGCGCCGCCGGGAATGCAGATCACATCCAGATCCGGGCAGTCGTCGAAGGTGGTGGTCGGTTTCAACAGCAGGCCGGTGCTGGCGGTGATCGGCACCAGATCTTTCCAGATCAGATGCACCTGCACGTCCGGCAGCGAGGCCAGTACGTCATAGGGACCGGTCAGGTCGAGTTGCTGCACCTGCGGAAACAACAGAAAACCGATCTGCAACGTCATGGGGTTTTTCTCCATTTGAGGGGTGGACGGCTTCACTGTAGGCGCGTAGGTTTTGGCGTATACGCCAATAACCCCACGAATTACGCCAAATGCCCAAAGTCATCCATGTACTCGCGTTTGCCAACATGCAGATTCTCGACGTCACCGGCCCTCTGCAAGTGTTCGCCTCGGCCAACGACATCGCCCGCCAACGCGGCTTGCCGGTACCGTATGCGCCGTCGGTGATTGCTCGCGAGGGCGGGGCGGTGATGTCCTCGGCGGGGCTGGCAGTACTGGCCGAACCGTTGCCGCAGCAGGCCAGCGATACCTTGATCATCGCCGGTGGCTGGGGCATTTATCCGGCGGCGGAGGATTTGGCGCTGGTGGATTGGGTGCGCGAGCACGCAGCGAAATGTCGACGCGTCGCCTCGGTGTGTACGGGGGCATTTCTACTGGCGGCGAGCGGCTGGCTCGACGGACGTCGCGTGGTCACCCACTGGACCCGTTGCGAACAACTGGCGCAGCAGCATCCGAAGCTGCAGGTCGAAGCCAATCCGATCTTCATCAACGACGGCCCGGTCTGGACTTCGGCAGGCGTTACCGCCGGCATCGATCTGGCAATGGCAATGGTCGAGGAAGATCTGGGCAGTGATATTGCTCTCGACGTCGCCCGGCATCTGGTGGTGTTCCTCAAACGCCCCGGCGGGCAATCGCAATTCAGCGTGACCTTGGCCCTGCAGAATCAGGGCAATCGCTTTGATGAACTGCACGCCTGGATCGCCGAAAACCTCACCTGCGACCTCGGCGTCCCGACCCTGGCCGAACAGGCCGGCATGAGCGAACGCAGTTTCGTCCGCCACTACCGCGCCGACACCGGCCAGACCCCGGCCCGCGCCATCGAACTGATCCGCGTCGAAACCGCCCGCCGTTTGCTCAGTGATACCGGGTTGCCGGTGAAACGGATTGCGGCCAACTGCGGGTTTGGCAGTGAGGAGACGTTGCGCCGCAGTTTCCTGCGGGCGATCGGGGTGACGCCGCAGGCGTACAGGGAGCGGTTTTCGGTCAGTGTTGGCGAAGCAGAGTCAGCGATGCCCTTAGGGGCAATTACCCGAACAGAACCTTCTGCCAATGATCTTCGCTGATGATCGCAATCGGCACGCCGCTGTCTCTCAGCTCAACGGCTTTCTTGATCTTGGTGCCGTAAGAGCTGTGAAGCCACTGATCATTGCCAATGCTGCCCACTACCAAATAGTGAATCTTTTTGCTGACGGAACCACCAATAAGGCCGCCGCGTTCGAGGATCTGCGACTCACATTCTTTACGTGGCCCATAGGCCATGACGCCTGTAAACAGGAAGACCCGATCAATCAGGCATAACTGCGGGGCAGGGTGGTCGAGAGGAAGGCTGGCCGGAGTGGTAAACGTTGGTGTTTGTGTTGGTGCGACTGGCAGCCCGGTGAACTGATGCAGCATTTCCAACAGCTCCGCAGACTCGTCGGCGTCTAGAACTCCATCACTGAGCATGTCGGCAAGACGTCTGTAAAGGATGTTCACAACCGGATCATCCAGGTGCACCAAATGGGTTTCAATCCAGGTTCTGAGAAACTCGGCTTCTTGCTGGTTGATCGTGCCGTCTGCGGCAAGCCCGGCGGCGATGCCGATGAGAGCATCGACCGAGCGCCGCTCGATTCTTGCCTGGTGAAAGAACACGCTGCTCTTAAATTCCTGATGCAAATCGACCATCGTTGCTTCTCCTTAAGCCTCGGCTTCCGCCACCTGATTGAAATACTTCGTCCGATCCGGGGTAAACGTTACCCGCATCTTCGTCCGCGAGCAGGTCAGCGAACGCTCTTCACCCAGATCAATATCCAGATCCTCGCCACGCAACCCCTGCCACTGCGCCAAGTATTTCAGCGAGCCGTATTTCTCGTTTTTCTTCAGGCTGCGGCTCACGCCACCTTTCCAGCCGAGCACCGGCAGTTCGCCGGCGAGGCATTGTTGGGCAAGGTCGGGGAAGCGGGTGGCGCGCTGACGGCCGATTTCCCAGCACTTGATCAGGCCTTTGTCGGCGGCTTCCCAGAGTTGGGTGCGGGTCAGGCCGCTGCGCAGGGGCGTGGCGATGGGGCGGTGGACGTGCTGGGTCATTCTGTTTCCTTGAATTCGGGTTTTATTGGACAGCTCCGCTGTGCCCGTTGCGGTGGATGGTAGGGGGGGATGTAACAGCTGGCAACAGGGTATTTCAGGGTGTAAGTGCAGGTTGCGGGGGAGGGATTTGCCAGGGTGTTGTTTAGAAGAAGCAGGAACAAACTACCCAAACTGTGGTGAGGGGATTTATCCCTGATCGGCTGCGCAGCAGGCGCAAAGCCAAGCAACGCGGTGCTGTTGACGAAATGCACCGGAAAAATCAGGACTGCTGCGCCGCCCGTCGGGGATAAATCCCCTCATCACAGGGGATCTGATTCTGTTTATTTCTGTGTAGGGGTTAGCCCGGCGCAGCGCGCTTATGCGGCATATTTCCTACAAACACTGGCGAAATTACGGCTGCCAAACACTCTTTTCCCCACTCAAACGCCGATCCAGAAAACTCGCCGCACTGATCAGCGCCAGATGCGTCAGCGCTTGCGGGGTGTTGCCCAGATGGCGGCCCTTGCTGTCGAACTCTTCGGCATACAGGCCCAGTGGGTTCGCGTAGCGCAGCAGTTGTTCGAACTCCAGATGCGCCTTTTCCACCTGACCGGCGCGGGCCAAGCATTCGACGTACCAGAATGAGCAGGCGGCAAAGGCGCCTTCGGTGCCGGTCAAACCGTCGATGTTGGCGTCATCGTTGCGATAGCGATAAACCATGCCGTCGCGTACCAGAGTCTTTTCGATCGCTTCAAGGGTCGACAGCCAGCGTGGATCCTTGGCGCTGACGAAGCGCACCAGCGGCATCAGCAGCATCGAACCGTCGAGCGCGGTGCCGCCCTTGTACTGGACGAAATGCCCGCGCTCCTCATCCCAGAAGTTGTCCCAGATGTCGGCATAGATCGCCTGCCGGGTCTGATCCCACTGGACGAACGGCGCCGGCAGCGAGCGTTTCGAGGCCAGGCGAATCGCCCGGTCCAAGGCCACCCAGCACATCAGTCGCGAGTGCAGGAAGTGATGCTGCTCACCGCGCATTTCCCAAATGCCGACATCGGTTGTCTGCCAGGTCTCACACACCTGATCGACCACTTCGCGCACGTGTTTCCAGCCCTGGTGGGAAATCGCGTCGCCGTACTTGTTGACCAGGTACACCGCGTCCATCAGTTCGCCAAAGATATCGAGCTGAATCTGATCGTACGCGCCATTGCCGATGCGCACCGGTTGCGCGCCGCCATGGCCGGAGAGGTGGGAGAGTTCGGTTTCCGGCAGCTCCTGGCGACCGTCGATCGCATAGAGGATGTTGAGTTTGGTCGAATTTCCCTGGCAATCGCTGACCCGACCACGCAGCCAGCCCATGTAGGCATTGGCCTCATCGACAAAACCCAGGCGCATGAACGCGTAGACGGTGAACGAAGCGTCGCGGATCCAGGTGTAGCGATAGTCCCAGTTGCGCTCGCCGCCGGGGGTTTCCGGCAGGCCAAAGGTGGCGGCGGCGAGGATTGCGCCGTGCTTGCGCGAGGTCAGCAGCTTCAGCGCGAGGGCCGAGCGATTGACCATCTCCCGCCAGCGCCCGCGGTAGTTGGACTGACCGATCCAGTCGCGCCAGAACTTCAGCGTGCGCTCCAGGCACATTTTCGCGCCGTCATCCTTGAAGCGCGGATCGTCGGCGCCACCGAGGACGAATTCGGCGTGCTGATCCTGTTTCAAACTGAAGGAGGCAACGGCCGACTCGCCATCGATGTGCAACGCCTGATCCGCCACCAGCCGCAGTGATGGCTGGCCCTCCGCACTGAAAATCACCGATTGTTGATCCATCTGCGCCCGGGTGTTGGCACGTGCGTAGTCATGCCGCACCGCGCAGCGCATGTGAAACGTCGCTTCACCGCTGACCACCCGCACCCGGCGCATCAGCAGCGGCAGGTCATCGACACTGTCGCCGATCGGCAGCAGATCGGTGATTTCCACTACGGCCTGTTCGCTGAGCCAGCGCGTCTGCAAAACGTTGGTGTCGGGCAGGTAGATCTGCTCGCGCCGGGCATCGGGCAAGTCCGGGGCGAGCTGGAAAATCCCTGCCTCGGGCGTGTCGAGCAGCGAACAGAAGATCGACGGGCTGTCGAATTCCGGCCAGCAGAAAAAATCCACGCTGCCCTTGTCGTTGACCAGTGCCGCACTGCGCAGATCACCGATGATGCCGTGGGCGTCGATCGGGCTTTGTCGTTCAGGATGATGCTCAGCCATTGCCACGAAACTCCGGATAAAGACTCATGCCGCCGTCGATGAACAGGGTGGTGCCGACGATGTAGTCAGCGGCGTCGGAAGCGAGAAACACCACCGCGTTGGCGATGTCCTCGACATCGCCGATGCGACCGTAAGGGATCAGCTCCAGCAGCTTCTCACCGGCAGCGCCTTCGGTGGCGTCCTGATTGATGGCGGTGCGAATCGCCCCCGGCGCAATGCCGTTGATACGGATGCGCTGCTGGCTGACTTCCTGGGCGAGGGTCTGCATCAACTGATCGACGCCGCCCTTGGACGCCGCATAGTTGACGTGCCCGGCCCACGGAATGCGCTGATGCACCGAGCTCATGTGAATGATCTTGCCGGCCGCGCGGGACACGCCTTCACGCACGCCCTGGCGATTGAAAATCCGCAGCGCGGCGCGAGCGCAGAGGAACTGGCCGGTGAGGTTGACGCCGATCACCGTGTTCCAGTCTTCGAGGGTCATGTCCACCGCCGGCGCATCCTTTTGCATGCCGGAATTGGCCACCAGAATGTCCAGCGCGCCAAAGGCCTCGAGGGTCTCGGCGAACAACCGTTCGACCTCGTCTTCCTTGGACACATCGGCGCCGATGGCCAGTGCCTGACCGCCGTCGGCGATGATTTGCTGCGCCAGTGCCTCGGCAGGTTCGGCCTGACGGTTGTAATTGATCACGACGGCTGCGCCGGCAGCGGCCAGCGCTTTTGCGGCAGCGTGGCCGATGCCGGAGCTGGCGCCGGTGACCAGTGCTACTTGGCGGGCGAGGGAAATCTGCATGCTCGAAATGCCTGGGTTAAGGGCTCAGTCAGCTGACCCATGGCGAGCTGCGAGAGTTCATCCGCATGCATGAAAAGATCGACACGTTCAGACGTGATAGCGGCCACTGTGCCGGTGCCATTCAAGACTGCCGGAGACCCAGCTTTTTATGCCGGTCAGAAAACGCTGCAGCAGCGGCGATGCATCCGGCAGCACGGCTTGTTCCGCCGCTTCATACAGGTGCACGATTTCGTCATGAACGTGCGCGCACTTGATCATCGCTTGTCGGGGCGTGCAATTGTGTTCGCGAGCCAGTAACTGCGGCAGATTGAAATCGCCGATTGCGGCCTGATTTTCCTTGTGTGCGGAATACAGATCGTTGGCGACGATTGTGGCGCTGGCGGCCAGCGTGGTCACGCGCCGCACGGCAGGGGCGCTGTAGATGTGTGCTGGCAGTTCGTATCCACCGATCACGTCGATCAATGACATGCAGGGTAAAAAGCTGTTGGTCTGGCGTTGAGCGAGGTATTCCCAGATGGGTGGGGTCAATCCTTCCAGGCGCCAGGCCGCTTCGGCAGTCATGGTGACAAACATGGCGATGATTTCGTGGCGTACCCTGGCCACTTGTACGGAAGATGCGAATGCCTGAACGCGGTCCATATAGGCGCGAAGCGCAACCAGTACCGGGTCACTGTTCAGTGCATGATCAAGACCGCAACGAAAGCGAGAGGGCAGGTGCGCCGGCTCCAGTGCGGCCAGCGCCAGCGAAAGTCGGGGCCCTACCAGGCGCGGTTCGGAGCCGGTTCGCTCGTCATCACAGTAGTAATCATCCACGGCAAACAGGGCGGCGATGCACTGTGCCGAAAGCAGCAGGCGATCGGGATCGTGAGTGTCGGTATGGCAAAGCATGGCGAAGCGACCGAACCCCATGGCGCGGACCTTTTCGAGTTGTCCCGCAAATATGCCGACTTCCTTGATCCATGGCATAAGCCGATCTTCGACGGCCTCGGCCAGCGCCGTATCAACCCGAAACGGCGCCGGACAATACAACGGCGGGACGGCCCAGGGTGATCTTGCCTTTTTCCCAAAAGCATCAGGCATTGATCGTGCCGCTGACGCATCGTGGGCGGCCTCGAACCATTGCCTTACACCCCCTATCCCGAACTGCTCGAACATCCGGCGAAACCAGATCGTGAACTGCTCGGGTGCCTGTTCGATCCGTTCGGTGATCTCCTCCAGCGACAGCCACTCCCAACTTTCGACTTCCTCGGGATTGGCTACCGGATCGAGCTGGCTGAGGCCGGCAAACACGTGGTCAAATTCATGCTCGATCAGTTCATTGGACATTTGCTCGTAATAGAGCATCGAGGCGACTTTTTGCAGTTTGCACGTCGTGCCCATTTCCTCCTGCAGTCGACGCAGGGCAGCGGCGGCCGTGCGTTCGCCGGGGCGAGGATGCCCGCAGCACGTGTTGGTCCATAATCCGCCGGAATGATATTTGCCCAACGCGCGTTGTTGCATCAGCATCCGACCTTGTGAGTCAAAGAGCAGAATCGAAAATGCGCGATGGCGCAGTCCCTGGTGATGCACTTTCATCTTTGAGGCTACACCGGTCTGGCGATCCTTGGGCGATACCAGAATAAGCTGTTCTTCCATGGCAAGGCTCCTTGGCGCGTGCGCTATGGGATAGTGCTCAAGAGCAGTTGCCCGTTCATTCAGGAGCGGTACGCCATTGAGTCAAAGCCTCATGAGAACTGCAATCGCATGAAAAGGCACCTGTAAAACCTGACAGGTGTGCGCGATTTTCGACGATTGGTTATGTGATTCCAGACGTCGGCGGCAATGCCATTGGTCTTGGGGAGCGATCCTGGGAGAGTGCCTGGAATCGCAAGGTGTCGAGTTTCGCGCCTTCACATTCCACCAACAATTCCCCGCTTCCACGCTCATCAACCTTTATGGCAACTTGGCGGCCCCTGATGAGGCTGTACCCATGGCAAACCCCTACCGCGAATTATTCACCGCCCCCGGCGCCCGGGCTTTTGTACTGGCCGGGATGATCGCGCGCATGCCGATTTCCATGACCGGCATCGGCGTGATCACCATGCTCTCGCAGCTCAAGGGCGGGTACGCGCTGGCCGGTGCGGTGGCGGCGACTTTTGCCCTGGCCACGGCTTTTTGTGCGCCGCAGGTGTCGCGGCTGGTGGATCGTTTCGGCCAGGGTAAAGTGCTGCCGCTATCGGCGTTGATCGGTGGTGGGGCGCTGTTGATGTTGCTGCTGTGCACGCGTTTGCAGGCGCCGACCTGGACCCTGTTCATCTTCGCCGCGCTGGCCGGCTGCATGCCGAGCATGTCGGCGATGGTGCGCGCGCGCTGGACCGAGATCTATCGCGGCCAGCCGCAATTGCAGACCGCCTATGCGCTGGAATCGGTACTCGATGAGGTCTGTTTCATCGTTGGCCCGCCACTGTCAGTGGGTTTGTGCGTGGTGGCGTTTCCCGAGGCCGGGCCGTTGGCCGCGCTGTTGGCGCTGGCGATCGGGGTGACGGCGTTTGTCGCCCAGCGCAGCACCGAGCCGGCGGTGCATCCGCAGGAATCACAGCATCAGGGTTCGATCATTCGCTCGACCGACGTGCAATGGCTGCTGGCGTTGATGCTTGCCATGGGCGTCATCGTCGGTGTGGTCGATGTGGTCAGCGTCGCGTTCGCCCAGCAGCAGGGCCAACCGGCGGCGGCGAGCATCGTGTTGTCGGTGTACGCCATCGGTTCGTGTCTGGCCGGTATCGCGTTTGGCGCGATGCGTTCGAAACTGCCGTTGCCGCGGCTGTTTCTCTACGGTGGGGTGGCGACGGCGGTGACCACGCTGCCGCTGTTGCTGGCGAGCAATATTTTCGGTTTGTCGCTGGCGGTGTTTGTCGCGGGATTGTTCTTCTCGCCGACGCTGATTGTGGCGATGGCGTTGATCGAACGCATCGTGCCGCCGGCGAAACTGACTGAAGGCCTGACCTGGCTGGTGACGGGGCTGAGTATCGGCGTGGCGATCGGCGCCGCCGGCTCGGGCGCGTTGGTGGATGCGTTTGGCGCCCGCAGCGGATTCTGGCTGGCGATTATGGCGGGGGCGGTGGTGTTGGCGTCGGCGTTTCAGAGTTATAGGCACCTGAAATAACCCGGCCATCGCGGGCTGTTGTGGTGAGGGGATTTATCCCCGATGGGCCGCGAAGCAGCCCCAAATCCAGCCAGCTCTTTCCTTCAGAAGAAGCGTGCCGGGTGAGTTTGCGACTGCTGCGCAGTCGATCGGGGATAAATCCCCTCGCCACAGAGTTATCCACACAGACAGCGGATGGGTTACCAACCCCGCCCCGAATTCACCCAGAAATTCACCGACAGTGACGTCGACACCGACTCCACCTGATGGAACCAGCCCTCCGGCAGAAACAGCAGATCCCCGGCCTCCAGCGTCACGCGCAGGAACGTCACATCGCGTGCTGCGGGAAAGCGCTCATAGTCCGGTGCGTCGGGGTTGAAGTCGCAGCCGTCCAGGCCACCCTTTGGCGCTGTCGACCAGGTGCCCAGTGCTTCGCGGTGATGCGGGGCGGCGAGGGTGAACTGCTTCTGGCCCCAGACCTGCGCGAACAGGTTGTCGGTGTCGTCGCGGTGCAGCGGCGTCAGCGTGCCTTTGGGGCCGATCCAGATGCGTGGCGGGATGAACAGCGAAGCATCGAAGTAGGGCGGGTACTTGATCTGCTGCAGCAATTGCGCCGGCAGGATGTTGTTGCCCATGTAGGCCGGTGGTTCGCCGTCAGCCCGTTTGACTGCCGGTTGGTCCAGCGAGGCAATGAACTCGGCCATCGACGTCGAGCGGAAATCACGTTCGGTGGAAAAGGTTTTCTTCACGTAATCGCCGTGGCGGGTGATGCCCTGCAGTTCGGCGAAATGCACCAGTGATTCCTCGCGACTGAGCTTGAACAGCGGCCAGTCCTGCAGGGCGTTGCTGATCACCACCGGGATGCCGTTGGGCAAGTATCTGCTTTTGAATTCGCTGACCGACAATTCATTGCGCGCATGGCGCTCGATGCGGGTCTGCACCGGCAGCCCGGCGGTGAGTTGTTCGCTGAAGCGTGGCGGGGTCGGGTAGCGCTTGTTCATGTCGACCTTTTGCGCCACTGCGCCACCGTGCATCGCATGCTCGATGATCTGCGGCAGCAGCGTCGCCAGGCCCATGTTGCCGCCGATTTTCAGGCGTCCGCTGGCGAACAGTTCTTCGACATTGACTCGGCCACCCATGATCCCGAGAAAATCGCTCTCGGCGACTTCAATGGTCACGTCGGGGCTGGGATGGCGTCCGGGCGCGGTGCGGCTGCTGGCCTTGACCTCCGACCAGTAGGCCTGCTGCGGGCCAAACACGAATTGGAAAACGCCTTCGATGCCGACGGCACCGGCGTTGGCGAACAACTTGCCCAGGATGCTCTGCAGGTCCACGGTGAATCCTCGTTATTGGTTTTGGCCTGAACAGTTAACGAGCGCCTGTTGGCGCAATTTACCGGCGCGCGACTAATTTGCCGGGGGCGTAATCCGTTTATCTCTACAGACAAATTTTTCGAGGAAAGCCGGGTGAACAAGCTGACCCTGCTGTGCCTGCCGTACTCCGGCGCCAGCGCCATGGTCTATAGCCGCTGGCGGCCAAAACTGCCGCAATGGCTGCAACTGCAACCGGTGGAACTGCCGGGGCGCGGTGCACGTTTCGACGAGCCGCTGCACACGGATATGCGGGCGCTGGCGATGCAACTGGCCAAGGAATTGCGGCCGAATCTCAAAGCGCCGTATGCGTTGTTCGGCCATAGCCTGGGCGCGCTGCTGGCCTGCGAAATCGCTCACGCGCTGCGCGCATTGGGCTGTCCGGAACCGGTGGCGCTGTTTGCCTCGGGCACGGCGGCGCCGACGATGCGCGCCGATTACGATCGCGGTTTTGCCGAGCCGAAAACCGACGCCGAGCTGATCGATCAATTGCGCACGCTCAACGGCACCAGCGAAGAAGTGCTGGCCAATGCCGAGCTGATGAGCCTGACCCTGCCGATCCTGCGCGCGGACTTCTTGCTCTGCGGCAAATTCGAGCCGTTGTCGCGGCCGTTGCTCAACTGCCCGGTGCACGTGCTGGGCGGCAAGGCGGATCGCGCGACCACCGAACAACTGATCGGCTGGAGCAAGGAAACCCGTGGCAGCTTTTCAGTGGACATGCTCGCCGGCGGGCACTTCTTCATTCATGAGCATGAAGCCAAAGTGCTCAAGGTGATCAAGGATCAGCTGGAAGGGCATCATCGCCGGCATATCATGGCCGCAATCGCCTGAGCAGCGCATCACTCAATGTGGGAGCGGGCTTGCTCGCGAAAGCGGTATTTCAGTTATTGCATCGTTGACTGACACACCG
>NZ_JASCPO010000195.1:0-11163 GCF_029960145.1 Pseudomonas sp. PS01299
GCGGTGGGTCAGTCAAAACAATGCTGACTGACCCACCGCTTTCGCGAGCAAGCCCGCTCCCACAGGTTTTTATCTGCGTCTGTTACTTGAGGTTACCGCTGAGGAACTGCTTCAGCCGTTCGCTCTTCGGGTTGCCCAGCACATCTTCCGGCGCGCCTTCTTCTTCCACCAGCCCTTGATGCAGAAACAACACCTGGCTGGAGACCTTGCGGGCGAAGCTCATTTCATGGGTGACCATGATCATCGTCCGACCTTCTTCAGCCAGACCCTGAATCACCCGCAACACCTCACCCACCAGCTCCGGGTCGAGCGCCGAGGTCGGTTCGTCGAACAGCATCACTTCCGGCTCCATCGCCAGCGCCCGGGCAATCGCCACCCGCTGTTGCTGGCCGCCAGAGAGAAACGCCGGGTACTGATCGGCAACCCGCGCCGGCAGGCCCACTTTATCCAGATAACGGCGGGCGCGGTCTTCGGCTTCCTGCTTGCTGCAACCCAGCACCCGGCGCGGGGCCATGGTGATGTTTTCCAGCACGGTCATGTGGCTCCACAGGTTGAAGTGCTGGAACACCATGGCCAGTCGCGTGCGCAGGCGTTGCAGTTCATTCGGGTCGGCGACGTGCATGCCGTGGCGGTCGGTGACCATGCGGATCGCCTGGCCATCGAGGCTCATGGCGCCGTCGTTGGGTTGTTCGAGGAAGTTGATGCAGCGCAAAAAGGTGCTTTTACCCGAGCCGCTGGCGCCGATCAGGCTGATCACGTCGCCGGTCTTGGCCTTGAGCGAAACGCCTTTGAGTACCTGATGGTCGCCATAGCTTTTGTGCAGACCTTCAACAGTCAATTTGTACATGGGGCAGACATCCTCAAGGCGAAAGTAGGTAGCCGCTGCGATAGGCTTCGGCGCCCGCCACGTGGGCGATCACCATGCCGGCAGTAGCCATGCGCCGCAGCGAGCGGGCGTACAGCAGGCCGGCGGCAGTGCAATGAATGGGGGTGACCCGGTCGTGGATCGGGTCGATGATTTCGGCAATCTGTTGCCCGGCTTGCAGGTATTGCCCGGCCGTAGCGGTGTACACCAGCAAGCCGCCCACCGGCGTGGTCACCGGTTCGACGCCGGCCAACGGCGTGGCGGGGAACGGCAAGGGCGGCTGCGGTTTGGTCTCGCCGACGATCGCATCGAACTGGATCAGGTAATCGATCAAGGCCTGGCAGTCACGACTGGCCATTGGGTGATTGACGTCACCCTGGCCGCGCAACTCCACGGTCACCGAAAAACTGCCCAGCGGAATCTCGAAGTGTTCGCCAAAGCGCTCCTGCAGTTGCCACCACAACAGGGTGAAGCATTCGTCGAATGACTGGCCGCCGGAATCGGTGGCCAGCAGACTGGCCTGAGCTTCGATGTAACGCGCCAGCGGCTCGACCTGCGGCCACGCTTCGGGCGTGGTGTAGAGATGAACCACGGATTCGAAATCGCAGTGCAGATCCAGCACCATGTCGGCATCGCACGCTAGCCGTTGCAAGGTCAGGCGCTGGGATTGCAGTTGTGTGCCGGGCGTTTGACGGGCGAGGGCGTTGCGCAGGCTGGCGCGGATCAGCTCAAGGTTGCGCTGCGGGTCGTCGCCCAGTTTGCCCTCGATGTCGTTGCCGATTTCTTCGCTGAGGTCGACGAACCAGCGATTGAAATTCTGCCCGCTCTCCATCTCGTACCGGCCCAGCGGCACGTCCATCAGCACTTGTTCGAGGCCGACCGGGTTGGCCACCGGCACCAGCACAATCTGGCTGCGCAGGCGCCCGGCGGCTTCCAGCTCCGCCAGTCGCTGCTTGAGGTGCCAGGCCACGAGCATGCCGGGCATTTCGTCGGCATGCAGCGAGGACTGGATGTAGATCTTGCCTTGGGCCTGCTCCGGGCCGAAGTGGAAGCTGTGGATCTGTCGTGCGGTCCCCGGCACCGGGGCCAACAGGTCATGGATCTGGTGTCGCATTACAGGTTTTCCTAGTGGGTCGGCCCGAGGAATGCCAGCCATCGGCGTTCGGCGAGGCGGAACAGGCCGACCAGCGCAAAGGTAATGGTCAGGTAGATCAGCGCGGCGATGCCGAACGACTGGAAGGTCAGGTAGGTCGCCGAGTTGGCGTCCCGCGCAACTTTCAGGATGTCGGGGATGGTCGCGGTGAAGGCCACGGTGGTCGAGTGCAGCATCAGGATCACTTCGTTGCTGTAATACGGCAACGAGCGACGCAGCGCCGAGGGCATGATCACGTAGGCGTACAGCTTCCAGCCGGTCAGGCCGTAGGCCTTGGCCGCTTCGACTTCGCCATGGTTCATGCTGCGGATCGCCCCGGCGAAAATCTCCGTGGTGTAGGCGCAGGTGTTGAGGGCGAACGCGAGGATCGTGCAGTTCATCGCATCGCGAAAGAAACTGTCGAGCAACGGCTGCGCGCGCACGGCGGCCAGGCTGTAGATCCCGGTGTAGCAGATCAGCAGCTGGATGTAGAGCGGCGTGCCACGGAACAGGTAGGTGTAGAACTGCACTGGCCAGCGCACATAGAAGTGCGAGGACACCCGGGCGATCGACAACGGGATCGACACCAGAAAACCGATGAAAATCGAGGCGCTGAGCAGCCACATGGTCATCGCCAGACCGGTGATGTTGGTACCGTCGGTATAAAGGAAGGGTTTCCAGTATTCCTGCAGGAGTTCGATCATCGTACGGCCTCCCGGGCACCGGCGGCGTAGCGACGCTCGAGCCAGCGCAGGATGACGTTGGATGCACTGGTGATCAGCAGATAGATCAAGGCGGCGAGTACCAGGAAGTAGAACAGTTGATAGGTGCTTTTACCGGCGTCCTGCGCGGCTTTGACCAGATCGGCCAAGCCGATGATCGACACCAGCGCGGTGGCCTTGAGCATCACCATCCAGTTGTTGCCGATGCCCGGCAGGGCGAAGCGCATCATTTGCGGGAACACCACGAAGCGAAAACGCTGGCCGCGCTTGAGGCCATAAGCGGTGGCCGCTTCGACCTGACCGCGTGGTACGGCGAGGATCGCCCCACGGAAGGTTTCGGTGAAATACGCGCCATAGATGAAGCCCAGGGTGATCACCCCGGCGGTAAAGGAGTCGATCTCGATGTAGTCCCACTCCATGACGTCGGTCAGGGCGGTCAGCCAGGTTTGCAGGCTGTAGAAAATCAGCAGCATCAGCACCAGATCCGGCACCCCGCGAATCAGCGTGGTGTAGAGCTGGGCAGGCAGGCGCAACAGTTTGGATTTCGACAGTTTGGCACTGGCACCCAAGAGGCCGAGCAACACGGCCACCAGCAGCGACAACGCCGACAATTTGATGGTCATCCAGGTGCCTTCCAACAGCAACGGGCCGAAGCCCTTGAGGCTGAAGGCGGAGAGCCCCAGATTTTGTAAGAGGTTTTCGAACATAAATCAGCAACCTGAGCGGATGGAAAAGGCGCCCATCGAACGATGGGCGCCAGGGCATTATTTACCGCTGTACAGATTCAGATCGCCAAAGTGTTTCTTTTGAATCTCGGCGTATTTGCCGTCATCGTGTAACGCTTTGATACCTTTATCTAAAAGCGCCTTCAGCTCTTTGTTACCTTTCTTAATACCGACAGCGGTTTTGGCTGGCAGCAATTCGCTGTCGACCGGCTTGCTGACTTCGTAGTTGGCGCCGTCCGGCGACTTCAAAAAGCCCAGTTCGGCTTGCAGCATGTCCTGGATCGAGGCGTCGAGACGGCCGTTTTTCAGGTCGGCGTAGACCTGATCCTGGTTGGCGTACGCCTGGATTTTCACCCCGGCCTTCTCCAATACGGCCTTGGCGTAGGCTTCCTGGATGGTGCCTTGCTCGTAACCGACGGACTTGCCCTTGAGGGAAGCGACGTCATCGCTAAGGCCGGAGCCCTTCTTGAACACATAGGAAGTCGGGCCGGAGAACAGCTCGCTGGAGAAGTCGATCGCCTTTTCACGGGCCGGGGTCACGGTCATCGACGAGATCACACCGTCGAATTTGTTGGCGTTGAGGCCCGGAATCATGCCGTCGAAGTCACTTTCAACCCATTTGCACTTGACCTTCAGCTCGGCGCAGATTGCGTTGCCCAAGTCGATGTCGAAGCCCACCAGGCTGCCGTCGGCCGCTTTCGACTCGAACGGTGCGTAGGAAGGATCAACGCCAAAACGCAGCTCTTTGTATTCCTTGGCCAGCGCGGAGCCGGCAGCCATGCACAACGCCAGTGCAGAAAGGGTCAGCAATGCTTTTTTCATTATTCAATCCCTAAGAACCAATATGAGCGCTTGTGGCGCAGAATTATTGTTACTGGAACGCGTACGACCTATAGAAAGTAGCAATTTCCGAACCAGAGTCCCGAACAAGTGTTTTAAAAGGTTGGGGGAGGGAGGAGGGAGAGGGATTGGTGCACGGGAATGGGCGCGGGGAATGAGCTGCACCAAGTTGGGTCAATGCAGGTATTTTTAAGTGATTCAGAATACTTGTAGCGAGGGGATTTATCCCCGATCGGCTGCGCAGCAGTCGCAAATCCGGTACACGCGGTTTACTGAAAGAATGATGGGGGGCCGCTTCGCGGCCCATCGGGGATAAATCCCCTCACCACAAGATCTCCTCACCAGAAAATCCACTCACTACAGGATGTTCATTCAGGACGATTGGAGGTTTGTCCCGGAAAACCAGGTCAGGCCAGCAAATCCTGCAGCGTCGCCAGGCTGTCGGCCTCATCCACCGTCTTGTCCTGCCGCCAGCGCAGCATTCGCGGAAAGCGCACGGCGATCCCGCTCTTGTGCCGTCGCGACAGGGCGATGCCTTCGAAACCCAGTTCGAACACCAGACTCGGCTTGACGCTGCTGACCGGGCCGAATTTTTCCACGGTGGTCTTGCGCACGATGCTGTCGACCTGGCGCATTTCCTCGTCGGTCAGCCCCGAATAGGCCTTGGCGAACGGCACCAGCGCCCGTTGGCTGGACTCGGGCGGGCCGTCCCACACGGCGAAGGTGTAATCGCTGTACAGACTGGCGCGCCGGCCATGTCCGCGCTGGGCATAGATCAACACCGCATCGACGCTGAACGGATCGACCTTCCACTTCCACCACACGCCCATGTCCTTGGTCCGGCCTACGCCATACAGGGCGTCGCGGGCCTTGAGCATCATGCCCTCGACACCGAGGCGCCGTGAGGCTTCGCGCTGCTGGGCGAGGTCGAACCAGTCACTGCCAGTGAGAATCGGCGAGGCCAGTAACACCGGGTTGTTACCGTGAGCGATGACCTGCTCCAGTTGTGCGCGTCGTTCGGCCTGTGGGCGGTTGCGCCAGTCTTCGCCCTGCCACTCCAGCAAGTCGTAGGCGAGCACCACCACCGGCACTTCTTCGAGGATTTTCTTGTCGAGGGTTTTGCGCCCGATGCGCTGCTGCAGCAGGGCGAACGGTTGCACCGCCGGCGGTGCGCTCGATTGCGGATCGAAGGCGTCTGCAGTGCTCGGATGGGTGCTTTTCCAGACCACGATTTCGCCGTCGATTACCGTGCCGTCGGGTAACGCGTGGACCAGTGTGTCGAACTCGGGGAAACGCTCGGTCACCAGTTCTTCACCCCGCGACCAGACCCACAGCCGACCCTCGCGCTTGACCACCTGCGCGCGGATGCCATCCCACTTCCATTCCACCTGCCAGTTGCTCGCCGGCCCCAGCAGCGCTTCAAATTCCTCGACCGGTTGCGACAAGGCATGCGCGAGGAAAAACGGGTAGGGCTGGCCGCCACGTTGCGCATGTTCATCGGCGGATTCCGGCGCGATCAGTTTCAGGTAGCTGGCCGCGTTCGGCCGGTTCGACAGGTCGGTGTACCCCACCAGCCGCTGCGCCACGCGTTTGCTGTCGAGGCCGGCCATCGACGCCAGAGCGCGGGTGACCAGCAATTTCGACACGCCGACGCGGAAACTGCCGGTGATCAGCTTGATGCACAGCATCAGGCTCGGCCGATCCAGTTGCGCCCACAGCGCGGGCAGGTGGCGGGCGAGGTATTCCGGGGTTTCACCGCGCAGCGGCAGCAGCTTGTCTTCAATCCATTCGGCAAGACCGGCCTCGGAGCTGTGCGAATTTTCCGGGAGCACCAGGGAAATGGTTTCCGCCAGATCGCCAACGGATTGATAACTTTCCTCGAACAGCCACGGTTGCAGTCCCGAGACTTCCACCGCCAGTTCGCGCAGGATGCGCACCGGCACCAGTTGCCTCGGGCGTCCACCGGACAGAAAGTACACCGCCCATGCCGCGTCCTGTGGTGCTGCTTGAGCGAAGTAGGTTTGCATCGCTGCCAGTTTGGCGTTGCTTGACGTGGTGGCGTCGAGTTCGGCGTACAGCTCGGCGAAAGCTTTCATGCTTGCACCTCGGCGATAACCGGCTCGGCGCCAATGTTCTCCTCTTCGTCGTCGCCGTATTCGGTGTTGAAACCCTGCGCGTCCAGGCCTTGTTCGCGCAGATGCCGGACCAGCACGCCGATCGAGCCGTGGGTGACCATCACCCGTTCGGCGCCGGTCTGTTCGATGGCCCAGAGCAGACCCGGCCAGTCGGCGTGATCCGAGAGCACGAAACCGCGATCCACGCCGCGCCGCCGACGGGTGCCGCGCAGGCGCATCCAGCCGCTGGCGAAGGCGTCGCTGTAGTCACCGAACCGGCGCATCCAGGTGCTGCCGCCCGCCGAGGGCGGGGCGATGACCAGCGCCTGACGCATGATCGGGTCGGATTTTTTGATGTCGCCGGCGTAGATCGTCGGCGGCAGGTACACGCCGGCCTCGCGGTAGACCCGGTTCAGCGGCTCGACCGCGCCGTGGCTGAGGATCGGGCCGAGGCTGGCGTCGATGCCGTGCAGGATCCGCTGAGCCTTGCCGAACGAATAACAGAACAGCACGCTGGCCTTGCCCGCCGCGATGTTCGCCTGCCACCACTGGTTGATCTCGCTGAACACCTGCGCCTGTGGTTGCCAGCGGTAGATCGGCAGGCCGAACGTCGATTCGGTGATGAAGGTGTGGCAGCGCACCGGTTCGAACGGCGCGCAGGTGCCATCGGGTTCGATTTTGTAATCCCCCGACGCGACCCAGACTTCGCCACCGTATTCCAGGCGTACCTGAGCCGAACCGAGCACATGCCCGGCGGGATGGAAACTCAAGGTCACGCCGTGATGGGTCAGCCGCTGGCCGTAGGCGAGGGTTTGCAGGTTGATCTCCTGACCCAGACGCGCACGCAAGATCCCTTCGCTGGCGCTGCTGGCAAGGTAGTGCTGATTGCCGTTACGGGCGTGATCGCCGTGGGCATGGGTGATCACCGAGCGCTCGACCGGGCGCCACGGATCAATGTAGAAATCCCCGGCAGGGCAATACAAACCTTCGGGGCGGGCGATAACAAGGTCCATGTCGTTACCAGAATGGGGGGCTTGTTAGCTATGAGGTTGGCGCGTGTCTGGAAGTTCTATCGATTTTCAAAGCTCCCTCACCCCAGCCCTCTCCCGGAGGGAGAGGGCGCCGACCGAGGTGTCTGGCGAGCTTCATCGGCCTGAAAGTCCGCGTCGATTATGGATTCGGCGCGACGGTTCAGGTCGGTGTATTGCGAAAGAACAACTCCGTCGGTCCCCTCTCCCTTGGGAGAGGGTTAGGGTGAGGGGCTTTTGATCTGTGCCTTACTTGCCCGGTGTGAGGGTCAAACGCGTCTTGCCATACACCCGGTCAAAGTTCTGCGGCTGCATCGGCAAGCCGATGTACTGACCCTTGAGCCACGCATCGATGCCGTTGAGGTAGTTCGGGCTGGCCGGGTTGCCGGACTGGCCGGTGCCGTTCTGGCCCATCAGCGGCTCAGCCTGGCTGAAATCAACGATGAAACGCATCGACGGCGCACGCGTGGTGTTGAAGTCCTTGCCCCAGGCAAACGCCGCAGTATTGAGCGTGGTGTGATCGCCGCCGGCTGCCAGCGGGCCGCGAACGGTCTGGCCATTGGCGTTTTTCCACGTGTAGCTGTGCAGTTTGCCCCACTGCCAGGCCTTGTGATCGCCACCCAACTGACTGTCGCCAGCGTTGATCGCGGCGGCCAGACTGCGCGCCAGAATCACGGCTTTGTCTTCTTTCTGCGGGGTACGCAAGTCATCCCAGAACGGGCTGTCTTCGCGCCCGAGCAGGTGATCGGCCTGCGCCGCGTAGGACAAGTCGCCATTGGCAACAAAGGCTTTCCACGCCGGACTCGACTCGGGGCCGAGCTCATCGAGGAAGATCTGCTTCATGCTTTCTTGCAGGAACAGTTCATAGATCGCCGCATCCGCCGAGGTCGGGCTGAGCTTGCCGTCAAACGCCATCAATCGGGTGAACGCCTCGCGCGCCTTGTTGCGATCGGCTTCCGGCAGGGCGTCGATCGCCTGTTTCAGCGGCTGCTTCATGCCCGGCGCTTCAAACATTTTCTTCAGCTTGGCAGCGAAGGTGGTGGTCTGGTCGTACTGCATGGCGATCACGCTGCGACCGTCCTGTTTGCCGCTGTTGGCCAGTTCCGCCAAGCGCTCACCGCGCTCCGGCGCCGCCCACGAGTTGGACAACTGCATGCCGTAGCCGTGAGGAATGACCCGCTGGTTGGCGGTGCCGAGCCAGCCCTGGGTCGGGTCCTGATCGTACGGGTGCAACATCGGGTCGGCGTAACCGTCCCAGTCATAACGACCTTCCCAGCCCGGCGATGGCAGCAGGCCTTCGCCTTCGCGCCGGTTGGGGAAACGCCCGGTGACCTGCCAGCCGATGTTGCTGGCGTCGGCGAATACCATGTTCAGGGCGATGGCGCGGATCTCGCGGCTGGCGTCTGACGCGCGTTCAACGTTCTGCGCACGGGTCAGGTCAAAAAATGCGTCCAGCGATTTGTCGTCGGTGAAGCTCGGGGTTTGCAGGGCCAGACCAAAACCGTTGCCCTGTACGGCCTGAGCACTGTTGAGCAGCGCGCCGTGGCGGGTTTCGTACACCGCTTCGCGAATTGGTCGCTGGCCTTTGACGAAATAGGTTTCGTTGCGCACGCCCAGCGGCTGCCATTTGCCATTGACCTCATAGGTCAGGCTGTTGCCCTGACGGCGGATTTTTTCCAGGAACAGGTCCTGATTGTCGCCGAGCACGCTGGTGGCGCTCCACGCGACTTTGCCGTTGAAACCGCCGAGTATCATCGGCAGACCGGCGACGGTGACACCGGCAGCCTGATATTTCGGCGCGCGTATCTGCACGAAGCTCCACAGCGACGGTGCCGCCAGCGGGCCATGGCTGTCGCTGGCCAGAATGCTCTTGCCGCTGCGGCTGCGCTGCGGGGCGATCGCCCAGTTGTTCGACGTGCTGGCGCCCAGCAGATTCATCGCTGCCAATTGCTGGCTGGCATTGCTCAGCTCGGTGAGACCGGGGATCTGCCCGTTGAGCTTGAGGCCTTGCAGCTTGTCGGCCTCGGCCAGCGGCAGATTTTCATCGGGTGCGGACGGGGTCAGCCAGGCGAGTTTGTCGCTGGTCACGGTTTGCGCCAGCACCAGGGATGAGATCTCTTCCGGCAGGTTGGCCGACTGGCTGAAGTTCAGCAGCGCGAAGATCAGCGCCGAATCTTCCGGTTTCCAGTATTCCGGCTTGTAGCCACTGGAGGCGAGGTCGCCCGGCAACTTGTCGGCGTAGCGGAACAGGTAGGCGTTGACGCCCCGCGCATAGACTTCGAAGAAACGCTTGAGGCGTGGCGACGAGGCCTTGTACAGCTCGTCGGCGCTTTTCTTCAGGTTGACCGCGCGCATGTAGCGGTCGGCGTCGAGCATCGAGGCGCCGGACATTTCCGCCAGACGCCCCTGGGCCAACAGGCGCAGGGTGACCATCTGGTTGATGCGGTCGCTGGCATGCACGTAACCGAGGGTGAACAGTGCGTCGTGGAAGCTGTTGCTTTCGATCAACGGCATGCCCATGGCATTGCGTCGCACCGAAACGTTCTGCGCCAGGCCCTTGAGCGGTTGCACGCCGGAGGTAGGCGGGAGGGTGTCCTGCGCGTTCCAGGTCTGGCAACCGGACAGGCTCAAGACACCGGTCACTGCTGCGGCAACGCCGAACCGGGGAAGAAAATGTGTGAGGGCTGGCGAGGCCATGGCAAAGCTCCTGCGGGGGTGTAGAGGCTGGGGGCGCAATAAAGCCGCTACGTTAGTGAGCAGGAGATGGCCGCGCAAGCGGGGGACAAACTTATTTGTGAGGTGTGACAGAACCTGTGGTGAGGGGATTTATCCCCGATGGGCAGCGCGGCAGCCCCAAACCTGCCATCTCGGTGGGTCAGCTCTGTCTCGGTTGCAGGAATTAGGGCCGCTTCGCTGCCCATCGGGGATAAATCCCCTCACCACAAAGCGCTTCAATCTGCCGTGTTCGATAGCTTGCTTAATAAGTGGCGGTGATGCTGAACTGCGGAGCTCACTGACCCCGCATGAGAAAAAAACGCCATGGAGCTCAAGGCCAACGCTGCACTGATCATCATCGACCAGCAACAAGGCATTCTGCAGCCGCGACTGGGTAGGCGGAATAATCCACAGGCCGAAGAACGCATGCTCGATTTACTGAGGGCGTGGCGCAGTAGCGGGCGGCCGGTGATTCATGTGCAGCATCTGTCGCGTGAACCGGATTCGGTGTTCTGGCCCGGGCAGTCAGGGGTGGAATTTCAGCAGCGATTCATGCCGCAGGACGGTGAATGGCTGATCCGGAAACAGGTACCGGATGCGTTTTGTGCCACGGGGCTGGAAGCGCAGCTGCATGAGGCGGGGATCGGGCAATTGATCATTGTTGGTGTAGCGACCAACAACTCGGTGGAATCCACAGCGCGCACGGCGGGCAATCTGGGGTTTGAGGCGTGGGTGGCGGAGGATGCGTGTTTCACCTTCGACAAGGCCGATTATTTCGGCACACCGCGTTCAGCCGAAGAAGTGCACGGGATGTCGCTGGGGAATGTGCACGGGGAGTATGCGACGGTGGTCAGTGCGAAGCAGATTCTGGCGGCTGTCTGAACATTTTGGGGTGAATGTACCGGCACATTCGCGAGCAAGCCCGCTCCCACAGTCGACTGCGTTCAGTCAGCGGGAACGCGGTCAACTGTGGGAGCGGGCTTGCTCGCGAAGGCGGCTTGTCAGGCGAAGAAAGCCTTCAC
>NZ_JASCPO010000196.1:0-11142 GCF_029960145.1 Pseudomonas sp. PS01299
GCCTGCTCGCGATAGCGGTGGGTCAGATAGAGGAATGCCGACTGACACTCCGCTATCGCGAGCAGGCTCACTCCTACAGTTTAGATTTGGGCTGTTTCTGGATTTTGGATCGCCGGGCCATAACCCTCGATGAACTCCGCCGGCATGCGCTTGGGCTTGCCGCTGGACAGTTCGATGCAGACGAATGTGGTCTGGGCACGCAGCAGGGTGGCGTTGTCGCTGGGGCGGATCAGCTGGAAGTGCCGGGTCATTTTCAGGCGCTGATCCCAATCGACGATCCAGGTCGCCAGTTGCAGCTCGTCGCCTTCGTAGGCAGCCGCCAGGTAATCGATTTCGTGACGCACCACGGCCATCGCCCGATCCAGGCGCCGGTACTCGACCAGGTCCAGCCCCAGACGCTGCGAGTGGCGCCAGGCGCAGCGTTCGAGCCAGGTCACGTACACCGCGTTGTTCGCGTGGCCCAGCCCGTCGATGTCCTCGGCGCCTACTTGCAGATCAATGGTGAACGGCGTTGCCCGATCCCAGCCCATGCCCCACTCCCGGTCAGATGATTCAACCGGGGCAGTGTAACGGATGTCAGGCCGATTGCCGCGCTTGAAGGCTGCGCCCCGCCAACAGTGATAACACACCATCAACCACCCGAGGGTCGGCCAGCACCCGCTGGTGGCCGCCGCTTTCCAGGCGCAGCAGGCGACTGTCGAACCAGGATTCGTGGATCAATTGCGATTCCTTGACCGAGACAAAGGTGTCGTCCTCGGCATGCACGATCAGGCCCGGCATATCCAGTTGATAGTGCGCGACATCAAGGGTCGCGGCGCGCATGCCAACGTCCTGCTCGACCTGGCGGATGAACGCCGATCGGGCCCGCGGTGGCATGCCGACATAGCGGGCAAAACCGCGCAGCACGCCGAGGATCCGTGCGGGGGCTGCGATGCTGACCAGGGTTTCGGTGCGCAGGCCCAGTTGCACCGCGAGCATGGCACTGGCGCCGCCCATGGAGTGGCCGATGACGGCTTGCAACGGTGGCAGTTCGGCGGCCGCTTCGAGCATGGCGCGGGCGAACAGTACGACGTTGGCTTCACGCCCCGGTGAGCGACCATGGGCCGGGCCATCGAGGGCAACGACGGTGTAACCGGCCTCAACCAGCGCCGTGATCAATGCCGCAAACTGGGTGGGCCGCCCTTCCCAACCGTGCATCAACAGCACCGCCGGCCCCTGCCCCCAACGCAGCGCCGACAGGCCGAAGCGCAGCGTGATGCGTTCGGCACTCGCCAGCAGCGGCAGCTCCCAATCGCGCAGTGGCAACGTGCGCGGCGTCATGAACGCCTGACGCATTTTGCTTGCTACTCGTTGCGGTGCAATCCAGCCCAAGGTGCCATTAACGCCACGAACCCACTTCAACGTGTTCATCGCTTTCTCCTCAGGCGTGTTGCCTTCAGGTCAACGCACCGCCGACTTGGCAGCGCGCAGCAATCGATCGGATAAATCGCCCGGGCCCAGCGCACGTGCCAGCGCCAGACCACCCACCATCAACGCCACATCAGCCAACGCCTTGTCGGTGTCCTCGGGGCTGGACGCCAACTGCGCAATCATCAGTTCCAGGTGCTCGTTCAGTGCGATGCGGAAGGATTCCGGCAGACGCCCCAGTTCGCCGATGGAAGCCGGAATCGGGCACGCGGCATCGCTGGAATCGCGATGCTTGCGCGACAGGTAGAACGCAGCGACCAAGGCGCGACGCTCTTCGCCGGTCAGCTCGGAATCCATGTCGGCAATCAGGTCGCGTCGACGGCTGAGCAGTTGCTTGAACGCCTCGAGCATCATCGCGTCCTTGCTTTCGAAGTGCGCGTAGAAACCACCGACGGTCAGGCCGGCGGCGCCCATCACTTCGCCCACGCTGGGATCCGCCGGGCCACGCTGCATCAGTGCGGCGCTGGCCGCCTTGAGGATGCGTTCGCGGGTTTGAGCTTTTTTATCGTTCATCGTTGCCTCCGAATATTACGACTAGAATATTATTCGCATAATAATATTCCGCAAGTCGAGGATATGACCGCTGGTCTGAAGCACAGTGTAAGGAAAAAGGAGAGTTGGCCAAACGCCAGACAAACAAAAGGGCCATTCAATAATTGAATGACCCTTATAAATCCCGCAGAGCGGGTAATCGTGGCGTCCCCTAGGGGACTCGAACCCCTGTTACCGCCGTGAAAGGGCGGTGTCCTAGGCCACTAGACGAAGGGGACACAAACCCTTCTATACAGCTGATCAGTGCTGAGATCTGATCTGATTCAAGGCCGGTGTGGCCAGACCTTGAACTGTAAATTGGTGGAGCTAAGCGGGATCGAACCGCTGACCTCCTGCATGCCATGCAGGCGCTCTCCCAGCTGAGCTATAGCCCCGGATTTTTCGCCTCGCGGCGGAGCGACATCTTGCAACATCGCTTCTGTAAAACTGGCGTCCCCTAGGGGACTCGAACCCCTGTTACCGCCGTGAAAGGGCGGTGTCCTAGGCCACTAGACGAAGGGGACGCAAACCCTTCTATACAACTGATCAACGCTGAGTGTTGATCGCTTCGGAGCCGGTGTGGCCTGGCTTCGAAGTGTAAATTGGTGGAGCTAGACGGGATCGAACCGTCGACCTCTTGCATGCCATGCAAGCGCTCTCCCAGCTGAGCTATAGCCCCTCATCGTTGATGTCATCGTTGATGTCATCGCTGAGGACGGGGCGAATCTTAAGGGCGTATCGAAAGCCTGTCAAACTTATTTTTGAAAAATTTCAAAGTTTTTTGTCGGCATAACAATCACTTACCGCCCTCCCCCCGAAAATCCGGGGGAAAAACGCCGAAGGCCGGAATCAAACGATCCCGGCCTTCGGCGGTTACCGCAGAGTCAGACGTGCTTAAGCAATCGCGCCCAGCAGCTTTTCCCACTCTTTGTTTTCTTTCTTCGACACGCCACCCAGCAGGTCAATCGCCTGGCGCAGACGGAAACGCGTCAGGTCCGGACCGAGGATTTCCATCGCATCGAGCACCGACACCGAACTGGCCTGCCCGGTAATCGCGGCAAACATCAATGGCATCGCATCGCGCAGCTTCAGTTCAAGGGACTCGACCACCGCCTGAATCGTCGCAGTGATGCTGTCCTTCTCCCACTGACGCAGGCTTTCCAGCTTCCACAGGATCAATTGCATCAGCTGACGCACCTGATCACCGGAAAGCTTTTTCGATTCGAACAGCTTGGCATCCGGGTTCACGCCACCGGCAAAGAAGAAGCCGCCCAGCGGTGCAACCTGGCTGAAGGTTTCCACGCGCCCCTGAACCAGCGGTGCGATCTTCATCATGTACTCGGAATTGAACGCCCACTTCTGCACGCGTGCGGCGAACTCTTCCACCGGCAGGTCACGCAGCCACTGGCCGTTGAGCCACGACAGTTTCTCGATGTCGAAGATCGGCCCGCCGAGGGACACACGCTTGAGGTCGAAGTTGTCGACCATTTCCTGCAGCGAGAACTTCTCGCGCTCGTCCGGCATCGACCAGCCCATGCGACCGAGGTAGTTGAGCATCGCCTCCGGCATGAAGCCCATGCGCTCGTAGAACGTCACCGAGGTCGGGTTCTTGCGCTTGGACAGCTTGCTCTTGTCCGGGTTACGCAGCAGCGGCATGTAGCACAGCTCCGGCTGCTCCCAGCCGAAGTATTCGTACAGCAGAATCAGTTTCGGCGCCGATGGCAGCCATTCTTCGCCGCGCAGCACGTGGGTGATGCCCATCAGGTGGTCGTCGACCACGTTGGCGAGGAAGTACGTCGGCAAGCCGTCGGTCTTCATCAGCACTTGCATGTCCATGCGATCCCACGGGATCTCGACATCGCCACGCAGCATGTCCGGCACCACGCAGACGCCTTCGGTCGGCACTTTCATGCGGATCACGTGCGGTTCGCCGGCGGCCAGACGGGCGGCGACTTCTTCCTTCGACAGCAGCAGCGCGCGGCCGTCGTAGCGCGGGGTCTCGCCGCGCGCCATTTGTTCGGCGCGCATCTGGTCCAGTTCTTCTGCGGTGCAGAAGCATGGGAACGCATGGCCCATGTCGACCAGTTGCTGGCAATACTTCTGATAGATATCGCCACGCTCACTTTGGCGGTACGGACCGTGCGGGCCGCCAACGTCCGGGCCTTCGCTCCAGTCGATGCCCAGCCAGCGCAGGGCGTCGAAGATCTGCTGTTCGGACTCGCGGGTCGAACGCAACTGATCGGTGTCTTCAATGCGCAGGATGAACTCACCGCCATGCTGCTTGGCAAAGCAGTAGTTGAACAATGCGATGTAAGCGGTACCTACGTGGGGGTCCCCGGTAGGCGATGGCGCGATGCGAGTGCGGACGGTGGTCATGGCATGTCTCGAAAAGAATGAAAAGCAAAACAATCAAGCGGCGAATGGTAACAGGCGACACCCGCCCCGCTCCAGCGGGCAGGGCATTTAAGCCAAGTTTGCGGCTGGAACGCCCATAGACCGTGGTGACGGCCCGAATATCAGCCATTGGCATTTACCGTTTATCGGCGGTATGCCAGATTCAGCCGCAGATAACTTTCCTTACAATTACTCGACTACAGTTTGCCCATGCCTGCCCAACTCAAGCGTCGCCTGTTTATTTTCCTGCTCCTGGTGCTGTTGATTGCCGGGGGCTTCTTCGCCCATTGGTTTTTCAAGGGCCGGTTTTATGAAAGCACCGATAACGCCTATGTCCAGGGCGAGATCACCCGCGTCTCCAGCCAGTTGAGCGCGCGCATCGACGAAGTGCTGGTGCAGGACAACCAGCACGTGGAAAAGGACCAGTTGCTGGTGCGCCTTGAACCCAATGATTTCCGCCTCGCGGTCGACCGCGCCAATGCCTCCCTCGCCACCCGCGAAGCCGAGCGTTTGCAGGCACAAAGCAAATTGACGCAGCAATCGAGCCTGATCGCCGCCAGCGACGCGCAAGTGGCGACCACCCAGGCCACCCTTGGCCGTTCGCAGATGGATTTGTCGCGAGCCGAAACCTTGCGCAAACCCGGTTACGTTTCCGAAGAACGGGTGACCACCCTCTCTGCTGACGCGCACATTGCCCGCTCGCAAGTGGCCAAGGCCCAGGCCGATGCGCAGAGCCAGCGCCAGCAAGTCAATGCACTGACGGCCGAGATCAAACGCCTCGACGCACAGATTGCCAACGCCCGCGCCGATCTGGCGCAAGCCGAGCTCAACCTGACCCGCAGCGAAATCCACGCGCCGATCAGTGGCATGGTCGGCCAGCGCGCCGCACGCAATGGTCAGGTGGTGCAGGCCGGCGCCTATCTGCTGTCGATCGTCCCGGACGAAGACATCTGGGTGCAGGCCAACTTCAAGGAAACCCAGATCGGCCACATGCAGCCCGGACAGAAAGCCGAGCTGACCTTCGATGCCTACAGCGACACGCCGATCGAAGCGCGAGTCGACAGCCTGTTCGCCGCCTCCGGTGCGCAGTTCAGCCTGTTGCCGCCAGACAACGCCACCGGCAACTTCACCAAAGTCGTGCAGCGGATTCCGGTAAAGCTGACCTTCAAGGCCGATAACCCGTTGCATGGCAAGATCCGCCCGGGCATGTCGGTCACCGCCACCGTGAACATCAAAGACGCCCCAGACAATGGCCGGTGATTCGCTGATCCGCCCGGTCGGCGAACCGACCCGGCGGGACTGGATTGCGGTAATGAGCGTGATGCTCGGCGCGTTCATGGCGGTGCTCGACATCCAGATCACCAACTCCTCGCTCAAAGACATTCAAGGCGCGCTGTCGGCGACGCTGGAAGAAGGCTCGTGGATTTCCACCTCCTATCTGGTCGCGGAAATCATCATGATCCCGCTGACCGCGTGGCTGGTGCAGTTGCTCTCGGCGCGACGGCTGGCGGTGTGGGTGTCGCTGGGTTTTCTAATTTCATCCTTGCTATGTTCGATGGCCTGGAGCCTCGAAAGCATGATCGTCTTTCGTGCCATGCAAGGCTTCACCGGCGGCGCGCTGATTCCGCTGGCGTTCACCCTGACCCTGATCAAACTCCCCGAACACCATCGCGCCAAAGGCATGGCGATGTTCGCCATGACCGCGACCTTCGCCCCGTCCATCGGCCCGACACTGGGCGGCTGGCTCACGGAAAACTGGGGCTGGGAATACATTTTCTACATCAACATCCCGCCGGGGCTGATCATGATCGCCGGGCTGATGTACGGGCTGGAAAAGAAGGAAGCGCACTGGGAACTGCTGAAAAGCACTGACTACACCGGGATTCTCACGCTGGGTGTCGGCCTCGGCTGCCTGCAAGTCTTTCTCGAAGAAGGCCACCGCAAGGACTGGCTCGAATCGAACCTGATCGTGACCCTCGGCAGCATCGCCCTCCTCAGCCTGATCACCTTCGTCATCGTGCAGATTTCCAAACCCAACCCGCTGATCAACCTCGGCATCCTGCGCAATCGCAACTTCGGTTTGTCGAGCATTTCCAGCCTCGGCATGGGCGTCGGTTTATACGGCTCGATTTATCTGCTGCCGCTGTACCTGGCGCAGATCCAGAATTACAACGCCCTGCAAATCGGCGAAGTGATCATGTGGATGGGCGTGCCGCAGCTGTTCCTGATTCCGCTGGTGCCGAAGCTGATGAAGTTCGTTTCGCCGAAATGGCTGTGCACCCTGGGCTTCGGGTTGTTCGGGCTGGCGAGTTTTTCTTCGGGGGTGCTCAACCCGGATTTCGCCGGGCCGCAGTTCAATCAGATCCAGATCATCCGCGCGCTGGGTCAGCCGCTGATCATGGTCACCATTTCGCTGATCGCTACGGCGTACATCCTGCCGCAGGACGCGGGGTCGGCATCGAGCCTTTTCAATATTCTGCGCAACTTGGGTGGCGCGATCGGCATCGCCCTGCTCGCCACGCTTTTGGATGCGCGGACCAAGACCTACTTCGATTATCTGCGTGAGTCGATTGTGCCGACCAACCCGCAAGTGGCCGAACGCATGGCCTCAATGACCGACCGCTTTGGCAGTGACACCGCGGCGCTGGGCAAGATGAGCGAGATCGTGCATCAGCAGGCGCTGATCATGGCCTATAACGATGCGTTTCACTTTGTCGGGATTGCGCTGGGGATCAGCATGCTGGCGATTTTGTTGACCAGGAAATTGCCGGCGGGGTTGAAGGCTGGGGAAGCTCACTGATTTTTGTGGTGTCTGCACTGGCCTCTTCGCGAGCAAGCCCGCTCCCACAAGTTTCTTTGGTGATCACACATTTTGTGTACACCATCAATCCTTGTGGGAGCTGGCTTGCCAGCGATGGGGCCAAGTCAGCTATCACAGGCTTCTTTGGTGATCACACATTTTGTGTACACCATCAATCCCTGTGGGAGCGAGCTTGCTCGCGAAGAGGCCCGACCAAACACTGCAAATCTTCAGACAGCCAAAAGCCGCTCACGCAGTTTGGCAATCTCATCGCGCATCTGCGCCGCCGCTTCGAACTCCAGATCCCGCGCCAACTGGTACATCTTCTCTTCCAGCGCGCGAATGCGTTTGGTGATTTCGCTCGGCGAGCGCAGTTCGGCTTCGTACTTGGCGTTTTCTTCGGCAGCCTTGGCCATGCCCTTGCGCTTCTTGCTGCGCGAGCCGGGCACGGTGGCGCCTTCCATGATGTCGGCGACGTCCTTGAACACACCCTTCGGGGTGATGCCGTTTTCCAGGTTGAAGGCGATCTGCTTGTCGCGACGACGCTCGGTCTCGCCAATCGCCCGCTCCATCGAGCCAGTGATGCGATCTGCGTAGAGAATCGCCCGGCCATTGAGGTTCCGCGCGGCCCGGCCGATGGTCTGGATCAGCGAGCGCTCGGAACGCAAGAAGCCTTCCTTGTCCGCGTCGAGAATCGCCACCAGCGACACCTCCGGCATGTCCAGACCCTCGCGCAGCAGGTTGATCCCCACCAGTACGTCGAAGGTGCCCAGACGCAGGTCGCGGATAATCTCGACCCGCTCGACGGTGTCGATGTCCGAGTGCAGATAACGCACGCGCACGCCGTGGTCGGCGAGGTAATCGGTGAGGTCTTCGGCCATGCGTTTGGTCAGCGTGGTGACCAGCACCCGCTCCTCGACCGCCACGCGTTTGGTGATTTCCGAGAGCAGGTCATCAACCTGGGTCAGCGCCGGACGCACCTCAACCTGCGGGTCGACCAGACCGGTCGGACGCACCACTTGCTCAACCACGCGCCCGGCATGCTCGGCCTCGTAGTTGCCCGGCGTCGCCGAGACGAAAATCGTCTGCGGGCTCACCCCTTCCCACTCGTCAAAACGCATCGGCCGGTTGTCCAGCGCCGACGGCAGGCGGAAGCCGTATTCGACCAGGGTTTCTTTACGCGAACGGTCGCCCTTATACATCGCGCCGACTTGCGGCACGCTGACGTGGGATTCGTCGATCACCAGCAAGGCGTCGGCTGGCAGATAGTCGTACAGCGTCGGCGGCGCGGCACCGGCCGGACGTCCGGACAGGTAGCGCGAGTAGTTTTCGATGCCGTTGCAATAACCCAGTTCGAGGATCATTTCCAGGTCGAAACGGGTGCGCTGTTCGAGGCGCTGGGCCTCGACCAGTTTGTTGTTGCTGCGCAGGTATTCGAGGCGTTCCTGCAATTCGACTTTGATGTGTTCGATGGCGTCGAGCAGGGTCTCGCGCGGCGTCACGTAGTGACTCTTCGGGTAGAAGGTGAAGCGCGGCATCTTGCGGATGACTTCGCCGGTGAGCGGGTCGAACGCGGAGATGCTCTCGACCTCGTCATCGAACAGTTCGATGCGGATCGCTTCCAGATCGGACTCCGCCGGATAGATGTCGATCACATCGCCGCGCACCCGGAACGTCGCGCGGGCAAAATCCATGTCGTTGCGGGTGTACTGCAGGTCGGCCAGACGCCGCAGCAAGGCGCGCTGATCGAGTTTGTCGCCGCGATCGACGTGCAGCACCATCTTCAAATAGGTTTCCGGGCTACCGAGACCGTAGATGCACGACACCGTGGTAACGATGATCGCGTCCTTGCGTTCGAGCAACGCCTTGGTTGCGGACAAACGCATCTGCTCGATGTGGTCGTTGATCGACGCGTCCTTCTCGATGAAGGTGTCGGACGACGGCACATAGGCTTCGGGCTGGTAGTAGTCGTAGTAGGAAACGAAATACTCGACCGCGTTGTTCGGGAAGAACGCCTTGAACTCGCCATACAGTTGCGCGGCGAGGGTCTTGTTCGGCGCCAGCACCAGCGTCGGGCGCTGTACCTGCGAGATGACATTGGCGATGCTGAAGGTCTTGCCCGAGCCGGTCACACCGAGCAGCGTCTGGTGCGCCAGCCCAGCCTCGATGCCCTCGACCAATTGGCGGATCGCTTCAGGCTGATCGCCGGCGGGCTCGAAGCGGGTGACTAGCTGGAATTCGGACATACACACCTCTGGGATCGCGGCTCGCGCAGAAAACAGCCGAGCCGCGGGGATGACCGCAAACGACCGTTGTCGCCCAAGGAAAAACGAAGATTGTGCTCAATGTGGAGCCGATTGCCTCGCCTTTCAAGGCAAACGTCCTACATCCGGTAAAGTCTCTGACAGAGTCAATCGACTAACGGTCAAGAAATAATCGGAAAAACTTGCCGGAAAAGCTGAATCGCCTGTCGCCATTGCTCAGTGATGGCCTCTATACTAGCTCCCCGTTTGTGCACCGCTCTAGTGCATTCGGCTGGAGCGCGACACGTCCCTCCACTCTCCATTCAGAGCCGCCGTAATAATGAGCCTGTTCTCCGCTGTCGAAATGGCACCCCGCGATCCAATCCTGGGCCTCAACGAAGCATTCAACGCCGATACCCGGACCACCAAGGTCAACCTGGGTGTAGGTGTTTACTGCAACGAAGAGGGGCGAATTCCCCTGCTGCGCGCGGTGATCGAAGCCGAAACCATTCGCGCTGCCCAGCACGCCTCCCGTGGCTACCTGCCGATCGACGGCATCGCGGCCTACGACCAGGCCGTGCAAAAGCTGCTGTTCGGTAACGACTCGCCGCTGATCGCTGCCGGTCGCATCGTCACCACTCAGGCCGTCGGCGGTACCGGCGCGCTGAAAATCGGTGCCGACTTCCTCAAGCAACTGCTGCCGAACGCCGTCGTGGCGATCAGCGACCCGAGCTGGGAAAACCACCGCGCGCTGTTCGAAACCGCTGGTTTCCCGGTGCAGAACTACCGTTACTACGACGCTGCCAGCCACGACGTGAACCGTGCCGGCATGCTCGACGACCTCAACGCCCTGCCGAACGGCTCGATCGTTGTGTTGCACGCCTGCTGCCACAACCCGACCGGCGTCGATCTGACCCCGGCCGACTGGAAAAACGTGCTGGACGTGGTCAAGGCCAAAGGTCACGTACCGTTCCTCGACATGGCTTACCAGGGTTTCGGCGACGGCATCGACGAAGACGCCGCGGCTGTGCGTCTGTTCGCTGAATCGGGCCTGACCTTCTTCGTTTCGAGCTCGTTCTCCAAGTCGTTCTCGCTGTACGGCGAGCGCGTTGGCGCCCTGTCGATCGTCAGCGAATCGAAAGAAGAAAGCGCGCGCGTGCTGTCGCAGGTCAAGCGTGTGATCCGCACCAACTACTCCAACCCGCCGACCCACGGTGCAAGCATCGTCGCCGCTGTGTTGAACAGCCCGGAACTGCGCGCCCAGTGGGAAGCGGAACTGGCAGAAATGCGCCTGCGCATTCGCGGCATGCGCGAGCAGATGGTCGCCCTGCTGGCCGAAAAAGCCCCGCAGCGTGACTTCAGCTTCGTCGGCCGTCAGCGCGGCATGTTCTCCTACTCCGGCCTGACCACTGAGCAAGTGCATCGCCTGCGCAACGAGTTCGGCATCTACGCCCTGGACACCGGCCGGATCTGCGTCGCGGCACTGAACCAGAGCAACATCAAAGCGGTCACGGATGCGATCGTTCAGGTCATCTGATTTCGCTTTGCCATGAAAAACGGGAAGCCTTGGGGCTTCCCGTTTTTTATTTGTCCGAAGGAATCCAACATTCCCTCTAAACTGCACACAAATCGAAACTGTAGGAGTGAGCCTGCTCGCGATAGCGTCTGATCAGTTGAGGCTGCACTGCCTGACGCACCGCTATCGCG